>NZ_RZSB01001054.1:0-1549 GCF_004023285.1 Mesorhizobium sp. M2A.F.Ca.ET.067.02.1.1 | reverse complement strand
TTACACAAGTTTACGCAGCCCGGTTGTTGCGCGCCGCCACAATCAGCGGTTATGGCACGCTCGGCTTCGGCCATTGGAGGCAGCCGCGATGGGCGGCTGCCTTTTTTGAGGAGATGATTGACATGAAGAAGTTTTTGCTCGTCGCCGTAGGTGTTGCGGCGTTGGCCGCCTCGGCTTGCTCCAAGGGGCCGGAATGCACTCAGGAAATAGCCGCCAAGAAGGCGCAGGACATGGCTGCCGCCCTCCAGGAAGCCATCACCCAGGATCCGAGCAAGGCGGCCGATCTGACCGCCAAGGTGCAGGCTGTGACCGCCAAGTATCAGGGCGCGACGACGCTTGACGAAGCCTGCAAGGCCTATGACGAGCTGACGGCCACCATCAAGGGTTGATCTCAGCTATCGATGAACACGAAGGCGGTGGCCAAGCGGCCGCCGCCTTTTTTTGCGGAGGTCGGCGCGTCGGGTCAGTTCTTGGTGATGGCGCCGACTTCGACCGAGTCGACCCGCTTCAGGCTCATGCCGATCACCGGCACCAGCTGTTTGTCGACACGCACGGCCACCGTCACGGTCATCGAATTGTCGTCGGGCACGCGGGCCTGCATGACGCCGTTCAACTGGTTGCGGTTGATGGTGAAGACGACCTTCTGGGCGTCGACGACGTTGCCGCCGACAATATCCATGCCGTTGCCGGTCGAGCCGCCCATGAAGGCGCCCCGGTAGCCGTCGCGACCCTTGCGCTCGACGGTCGCGGACATCTTCTGCGTGAAGACGCCGACCCGGCAGTTGCCGTCCAACGTCATGCCGACCTTGCCGTCAGGCGTCGAGCCGTTGAAATCGCAGGTGAATTTGGTGCCCTTGTACTTGCCGGCGATGATCTCGCCAGGGCCTACCCATCGGCCCTCGACGGACCGGAAGAACTGCTTGTCCGGCTCGGCGCCAAAGGCTTTTTCGACCAATCCGAGCGGCGCGGCAATAGCAACGGTCGCAGGCAGCACGCAGGACAGGATTACGCTTCTCATGGACGACACCCGGCACGACAGAGTCTATTCTTGGGACCTGATCGACCATGGCGAAGATTGGTTAATGCTTCGTCACTGGAGGTGGCTTTCGCGTTTACCCTGTTACTCCGCCTGACCGTCTTTTTTGGCCGCGAACGAGGTCAGCGCCGAGAGGAAATCGCCAAGGCCCGGGCGCTTCACGGCAATGAACGGCAAGGGGCGGGCGGTTTCCATCGCCGCGATGCCGATGCGCGCCGTCATCATTCCGTTGACGACCCCTTCGCCGAGCTTCGCAGAGAGTTTTGCGGCAAGCCCATGGCCGACGATCTGCTGCACGAAACTGTCGCCCACTGCGATCGAGCCAGTCACCGCCAGATGCGCGAGCACGCCACGCGCCAGCCGGAAGAAGCCGAGCGTGCCCGGGCGTCCGCCATAGAGTTCGGAAAGGCGCCGGATCAGGCGGCCCGCCTCGAACACGACATAGGCGATGTCGACCAGCGCGCGGGGGCTGACCGCCGTGATCAGGGAGACGCGCTTGGCGGCCTCAAGGAT
>NZ_RZSB01001053.1:0-1549 GCF_004023285.1 Mesorhizobium sp. M2A.F.Ca.ET.067.02.1.1 | reverse complement strand
GCTGGCCATCATAGAGGAAGCGATTGAACGCGCGCCATCGCTTGGTGCCATAGGCGAAGGCCTTGGCGATATCGGCATGGCGCGACAAACCGTTGGCCTGGCGCATGAGCTGTCGTCGCAGCGCCCGGACCAGTGGTCGGGTCCGCCTTCGTCGTGCTGCCAATCGCTCGGCGGGCGGGAGTCCCCGTATCTCTTCCTCGATCCGGTAGATCGCCTGGATACCGGCCATCGCCGTCGTGCTGAGCTCGGTCGGCTGGCTGTCGTGAACGTCGAATATCTTGCGACGCAGATGGGCCAAGCAGGCGGCTTCTTGAATGGCGCCGCCCTTGTAGATCTGATTGTAGCCGGTGAACCCATCGGCCTGCAGCGTGCCGGCAAATCCGGCGAGCTCGCTCATCACGCTCTCGCCCGCGCGGCCCATGGTGGCGCGGTACCAGGCGATCGGCGGCTCCTGCGAACCCGAATTGCGGTCGTCGGCGACGTAAACCCAGAGCGCGCCCTTGTGCGTCTTGCCGGGCGCCAGGATCGGAAACCGCGTGTCGTCGGTGTGGATCTTGGTGCGGGTACGGCCGATCTCACGGATGCGGTTGTAGATCGGATCGAGTAAGGCGGCGGCGTAGCCGGCGCTGCGCGCAAGCGTCGATCGCTCGATATCGACGCCTTGGCGGCCATCATCTGCGCCTGACGGTAGAACGGCAGATGATAACCCCACTTCGCCATCATGATATGGGCGAGCGCGGCATAGCTGAGCTTGCCGCGCGCAATGGCCTTAATCGGTGCCGGCGCCTGAACGATCTTATCGCAGGTCCGGCAGCTGTATTTGGGTCGAACGGTCTCGATCACCTGCCAGGCTTGGGCGACCAGGTCGAGCATCTCCTCGCTGTCTTCGCCCATGGCGCGCAGATCGCCCCCGCAGCCCGGGCAGCATGCGCAAGACGGCTCGCGAACGATCCGCTTGCGCGGCAGGTTCGGGTTGAGCTTGCGCACCGGCAGCACCCGGACGTTGTCGGTGTCAGCCACGATGGGTAGCTCGGCATCGGGCACGCCGGCGGCGAAATCGGTCTCGAGATCTTCGAGTTCGAGCAGCATCTGGCCGAGCTTCTCGGACGAGCGTCCGAAGGCCTTGCGGTTGAAGCGATCGATCCGCAGCTGCAGGCGCTGGATGCGAAGTGCGGCCTCGGCGCGCTCTCTGCACAGCTGCTCATCGCGTTCGGCGATTGTGGTGTCACGGGCAGCAACGGCCGCTTCCAGAAGCGCGATCCGGGCGAGGAAATCAGCGGTTGAGGGAGCTTGTTCCAACACCCAAATTACATACCCGAAAGCGCTCCTTCAAGGAAGCAAAATCGACACAAAATCAATGAGAAACGAGCAAAATCAGCCAGCCAGACGCGGCCGATAAGTCTTGCTCGGCCGGCGCCAGTCGATCCCCTCCAGAAGCAGCGAAAGTTCTGCCTTGGTGAGCGAAACGGCGACCTGATCCTTGGTGGCGGGCCAGGAAAAACAGCGGTCGGTAAGCCGCTTTGTGAATAGGCAGAACCCCTGGTCGTCA
>NZ_RZSB01001052.1:0-1574 GCF_004023285.1 Mesorhizobium sp. M2A.F.Ca.ET.067.02.1.1 | reverse complement strand
GACAAGCCGCTTGCCGGACCGGCAAGGCAGGCCTTCGTCGAGAGGATGCGGCGGCCGCAGGCCGCCTGAACGGACTGCTACGCACGGGCGAGGCCGGGGGGCCTTCGTCCGGTGCGGCGCCTTGATGGCGCAGACTGCTATGAAGCGGGCGCGTCGCGACGCCGCCCCGGTTCCGCTGCGTTTCCAAGCCGCTCCGCCGTCCCGCCGGTTGGACAGACGGTTCATCACGTTTCTTTGAAAAGCGCTGTCTCGATGTCGGATGCTCTCCGCAAACCGATGATAGAACAGGCTTTTCCTGGCCGGTTGGGCACGCAGACCGACCGGAGATTACGGATTTGTAAGTCGCCCGGCTGAGCCCTGTTGGCTAGATTTCGAGTCGATCCACACCCCCGGATCATGACGGTGCCGTGCTTCCACTTCGGCTCCGTAAAGAGGCTCGCCGCTCCTGGCGGGCCTCTTTTTCCGTGAACGCAACCGCTCTACGGCGACGCCTTCTGTCTGGTGATCACGCTCCTCACCGCCAGCACCAGCACCGTGATGACGATCAGGATCACCGAAAGCGCCGCGATCGCCGGATCGATGTTGTCGCGCAGGCCCATCCACATCAGGCGCGGCAAGGTGATCGCATTCACCGAGGTGATGAACAGCGTCACGCCGATCTCCTCCCAGGAAAGCACGAAGGAGAGCAGCGCGGCGGTGACGATGCCGAACTTGATGTTGGGCATGATGACGCGCGTCGCGCGTTCCCACACGCTGGCGCCAAGCCCGCGCGCGGCAAGATCGATGCGCCGGTCGAGCTGGCTGAGCGACACCAGGATGAGCACCGTGGCGAAAGGCACGGTCATCACCGAATGCGCCATGGCGACGCCGAGCCAGGTGTCATAGCCGAAGAACGAGGTGAGCCCGGAGACCGAGGTGAGCAGGAAATAGAGCGTCACCGCCGACACCACCGGCGGCACCACCATGGGCAGCAGCACGAAGCCGACAAGGGCTGCGGTGAAGCGCGGCTGGAACATCCACACGCCGAGACTGAAGGCGAGTGCCAGCACCGTGGAAAGCGCGCTGCTCACCACGCCGATCCGGATCGACAGCAGGATGGACTCCAGCCAGCGCGGATCCTCGATCAGCGAGCGGTAGTGGCGCAGCGACAATTCACCCGTCGGCATGGTCAGCATGCGGCTCGGCGTCAATGACACCGGGATGACGGCAAGCAGCGGCATCAGGAGGAACAGCGCCACCAGCACGGCGAGGAGGAGCGAGACAGGCCCAGGACGGTAGGTTGGCATCGCTACACCAGCTGCTTCGGTTTGACGTAGCGGAAAAGCAGCGCCATCAGCGCGCCGACGAACACCACCAGCACGACGCTGATAGCCGCGCCCAGCCCCCAGTCCGGGCTCTGGAAGATGCGCAGATAGATCAGCTCCGCGATCATCACGCTGCGGCCGCCGCCGAGGATTGCCGGCGTGACGAAGAAGCCCAGCGAGAACACGAAGGTGATCATTGCCGAGCCGATGATGCCGGAGCGCGTCATCGGCACGAACACGGTCCAGAAGGTGCGCATGCGGCTGGAGCCG
>NZ_RZSB01001051.1:0-1596 GCF_004023285.1 Mesorhizobium sp. M2A.F.Ca.ET.067.02.1.1 | reverse complement strand
GTGCAGGCCGATCGACGGCTCGTCCAGCACATAGAGCACGCCGGTGAGGCCTGAGCCGATCTGCGAGGCCAGCCGGATGCGCTGGCTTTCGCCGCCGGACAACGTGCCGGAGTTGCGCGACAGCGTCAGATAGTCGAGGCCGACATCGTTCAAGAAGCGCAGCCGCTCGCGGATCTCCTTGAGCACGCGCACCGCGATCTCGTTCTGCTTGTCGTTGAGCTGCGCCGGCAGGTCGGTGAACCACTGGTCGGCCTTGCGGATCGACAGCTCGGTCACTTCGCCGATGTGCTTGCCGCCGATCTTCACCGCCAGCGCCTCCGGCTTCAGCCTGTAGCCGTTGCAGGCGGGGCAGGGCGTGGCCGACATGAAGCGCTCGATCTCCTCGCGCATCCAGGGCGATTCCGTTTCCTTCCAGCGCCGGTCGAGATTGGGGATCACGCCCTCGAAGGTCTTGGTGGTCTTGTAGGAGCGCAGGCCGTCATCATACTGGAAGGTGATCTCGCGCTCGCCGGTGCCATGCAGCACGGCTTCTTTTGCCTGGGCGCTCAGATCCTTGAACTTGTCGCCGAGCTTGAAGCCATAGGCCTTGCCCAGCGCTTCAAGCGTCTGCGCGTAATAGGGCGAGGTCGACTTCGCCCACGGGCTGATGGCGCCGTCGCGCAGCGAGACGTTCTCGTCCGGCACGACGAGGTTGGGATCGATGGCGCGCTGGCTGCCGAGGCCGTCGCAGGTCGGGCAGGCGCCGAACGGGTTGTTGAAGGAGAACAGCCTCGGTTCGATCTCGGGAATGGTGAAGCCGGACACCGGGCAGGCGAATTTTTCCGAGAACAGGATGCGCTCATGCGTCTCGTTCTTCGACTTGTTGACCGAGTCCTCGCCGGTCAGGCTGGAGTCGAGCGGCCGGTCGGCGAACTCGGCCACAGCAAGGCCGTCGGCGAGCTTCAGCGCCGTCTCCATCGAATCCGCGAGCCTGGTGGCCAGGTCCCCGCGCACGACGATGCGGTCGACGACGACGTCGATGTCGTGCTTGTACTTCTTGTCCAGCGCCGGCACGTCGGCGATCTCGTAGAAGGTGCCGTCGACCTTGACGCGCTGGAAACCCTTCTTCTGCAGCTCGAGCAGTTCCTTGCGGTATTCGCCCTTGCGGCCGCGCACGATCGGCGCGAGCAGATAGAGGCGGGTGCCTTCGTCCAGCGCCAGCACGCGGTCGACCATCTGGCTGACCGTCTGGCTCTCGATCGGCAGGCCGGTGGCGGGCGAATAGGGGATGCCGACGCGCGCGAAAAGCAGGCGCATATAGTCGTAGATCTCAGTGACGGTGCCAACCGTCGAGCGCGGGTTGCGCGAGGTGGTCTTCTGCTCGATCGAGATGGCGGGCGACAGGCCGTCGATCTGGTCGACATCCGGCTTCTGCATCATCTCTAGGAACTGCCGGGCATAGGCCGACAGGCTTTCGACGTAGCGGCGCTGGCCCTCGGCATAGATGGTGTCGAAAGCGAGCGACGACTTGCCGGAGCCCGACAGTCCAGTCATGACGATCAGGCTGTCGCGCGGCAGGTCGAGATCGACGTTCTTGAGATTGTGTTCGCGCGCCCC
>NZ_RZSB01001050.1:0-1596 GCF_004023285.1 Mesorhizobium sp. M2A.F.Ca.ET.067.02.1.1 | reverse complement strand
CGGCTTGACGGTTGGAACGGTGAACAGTGCCTTACATCGAAACCATCGCGCATTCGTGCTGGAGAAATCCCGTTTGTCGGCACTCCTGACCGATGGGTTTGCTCCTGCCGATGCCGATCGGGATCCCGAAACAGCGCCGCGTCGCCCACTGAAACTGACGATGTGTGGCGACGGCTCGACGGAAGGTATCTCACTGCCGGTTGCACAGCAAGATGAGCTGGATCGCTACTTGGCCACAATCGAAGATGATCGACTTTGGTCTATTCATTTCACGTCCGGAACGACGGGCCTGCCGAAAGGAGTGGCCCATCGCGTCGGCGCCTTGCTTGGCAACGCTCATTTGTTCAATGACACGTTTGGAATCGGCCGCGACTCCCGATTTGTGCATGTCATGCCGATGCCCTACATGGCCGGATTTCTGAACACGCTGTTGGGCGCGTTCACCGCACAAGCATCCATTATTCTTGCACCGCAGTTCAGGCCGCAAAGCGCGCTGCACTTCTGGGAGCCGGTAAAGGCATATGGTGGAAATACCATCTGGATGTCGCCGACCATGCTTGCCGCCTTAACGCGAGTGGATCGCGATAGAGCGGGCGTCGAGCTCTGCAGTTCGCAGGCTATGCGGATATTTAGCGCTACGGCGCCGTTGTCTACTAGGGTGCAACGCGAGTTCGAAGCCAAGTACGGCGTCGAAGTGACTGAGAGTTATGGGCTTTCGGAACTGCTGCTGATTGCGGCAAATGACGGCCCTGCCGGTCGAAAGGACTCGTCAGTAGGGCCTTGCCTGCCGGAAATCCACATCACCATCCGCAATGAAGCGGGAGAGGAGATGGCAACAGGCAGCGATGGTTCCATTTTCATCAACACGCCGTTCGTGTCCGCTGGCTACATTGATTTCGCTACAGGTGAGCTCACGCCGGCAGGATTCTGGTTCGACACCGGAGATCTCGGCCACCTCGATGATGATGGATATCTGTTTGTTACGGGCCGCGTGAAGGATCTGATCATCCGAGGGGGATTTAATGTCAGTCCGCGGCAGATCGAAGAGGTTCTGCTTCAGCACCCGGCGGTCAAGGACGCTGCAGTCGTCGGCATTCCTCACGATTTCTACGGCGAGCAGGTGGTCGCGGCGATCATACCTGTTGCGGGCGTCAAGCTGGAGGATGTCCAGGCAAGCCTTCGCGAGCGATGCCTTTCGGCTCTGGGGCTTTCCACCGTGCCGGATCGTTTCGTTGCCGTTGATACGCTTCCGGTGACGAACCTCGGAAAAATACGGAAGCCGGCGCTAAGAGAGGTGCTCATCGAAAGCCCGCAGAATGGCAGCGACACGGGAGTTGGTTCGTGAGCGGTCGTATCATTCGTCGGCCGCGCGCCAGCACGCATGGGCAAGCAAACGCCGCCGAGGGTTCAGCAACATGAGAAGGTTTGTGGATCTTTCATACATTTTGTACAACGGCATGACGACCTATCCGTGCCCTGGTCGCCGGCATTCGATTAAGTGAGGCTGCAATGACGCATGAAAAGCTGGTTCGTGATTTCTTTTCGCAGCACGCCAAGTCGCCTCTTCCGAACGGAAAGGACGCTTTTTCCGTGCAC
>NZ_RZSB01000104.1:0-11670 GCF_004023285.1 Mesorhizobium sp. M2A.F.Ca.ET.067.02.1.1 | reverse complement strand
ATAGTAGCCGCCATCGCCGCCGCTGCCGATATAGGTCCCTTGGCCGGAGGCATTCTGAAGCCGCTGATCCAACTGGTTGATCTGCCCGATCGCCGACCGGCCTCGGGTGGGCTGGATGGCGTCCGCCTGCCGCATCAGGTCGCGGGCTTGGTCCTGTGTGATCTTGCCGGCCTGCCTGGCCTCGCGGATACCTTGTTTCACGCCAAGCAGCTGCTGCGTCGCAACTCTCGCTTCCGGGTCCACCGGCACCGATGCCGTGGTTGTGGTGTCGACCGCCGCTCTATGATGGCGGTGCACGGCATAGGCGCTCGAAAGCGGTATGGCCGCGAAGATCGAGGCGGCCGCAATGATCTTTGAGATGAAAGAACGTGATGACATCTCCTCGGGATGGAGGAAGCGGTAAACCCGCTTTCCAAAACGGGCCGTCCAGTCGCGTCGTGTGGCGGTGCAGGCCACTCACCGCCGGCGGTTCTCGGCCCCCGAAGGAGATATGGAAGCCGGCACAACGTTGAAATGCGTTGGCACGCAAATGTTATCCGATGTGATCTGGGGTTGAATCGCGGCGCTGCAGACCGCGTCCTCAGGCGACGCTGGCGAAGGGACCCGGCGAATCGACAACCGGCCCGCCCGCATTGGCCTGGTCGGCCAGATCCTCGGCTTCGCCACGCGTCAGTCCGATCAGCACCCGGCCGTCCATCTCCGCCGGGAGGTCGAGAGCCAGATCATGGACAAGCCAGTCGTCACACGGATCCTGCATCGCTGCGAACCTCATCGGCGCTCCCTCGGTCGGCGCATCTAAATCTCCGACGAGTCCGATTGTTCCGGATTGGAACGGCAGAATACCGATAAATGGCTGCAATACCGACGAAGAGGCTGCGGCGCCGATTGATCCGCCTGTCCGGCAAGCCGCTCCGCCTCCTCGCGGCTCAGGCCGAGCAACAATATGTCCCCGACCTGCGCCGGATAACCCGAAAGCAGGTCATATACCATCCATTGGCCGCACGGATCCGGTAAGGCTGTGAACCTCATGGCCGACGTTCTTTGATCTAGTATGCCCCAACGCAACGACTCGCGGGAACTGCGCCCGCGAAACTGCCCGGCCGGATTTAGTTCCGGCACTTTCACTCAACATATAGTTGTCAGGCGCCTGGCAAAAGAGGCTCTACAGTCCCTTCGACATGCGACCCAAGTCTGATGGGTCGCGGCACTTCCTGGATGACCCGCGCCAACTGCCGGCGGCAGATGTCGTCACTTCCCCGGCAATCCGGGAAGCTCCGAAGATCAAGAAGATCAAATGGTCCAGACGCGAAAAAGCCGCGGAAAACCGCGGCTTTTCGTTTGCTTGATCCTCGGTGGAGGAAACTGGAGCGGGTGAGGCGATTCGAACGCCCGACCCCAACCTTGGCAAGGTTGTGCTCTACCCCTGAGCTACACCCGCTCGCGCGGCCTCGGCCGCAAGCCGCGCCTATATGGCCGAAGAGCGCGGCGATTGCAACAGGGAAATGACGGTCTTTTTGGAGTGAATTTCTTCGTGCGGCGAGATCCGCTTCGAAAGCGCCGAAGCTGCGTGGAACGGGGCGATCGCCAATCCGCGCTCAAAGCTTCCACGCGCCTTTCCCGGAAGTGCTCCTTTCCCGGAATTGCTTCGGCGGCCTTGCCCCGACGGCATTGTTGGCCGTAAACGGCGTGACCGCTCTTTTGACTGCGCGAGGACCGATGCCGAAGACCGAAGCCGAGCTCAACGAATTTCTCGCCGATCTCGGCATCTCCGTCTCGACGGTCAGGCACCCGCCGCTGTTCACCGTCGCCGATTCGCAAGGGTTGCGCGGCGAGATTCCCGGCGGCCACACCAAGAACCTGTTTCTCAAGGACAAGAAGGACAATTATTTCCTTGTCACCGTCGGCGAGGAAGCCGTCGTCGACCTGAAGCAGATCCATCACCTGATCGGCGCCGCCAGCCGGGTCTCGTTCGGCAAGCCCGAGATGCTGGTGGAGCTGCTCGGCGTCATGCCCGGCGCGGTCACGGTTTTCGGCCTGATCAACGACAGGGAGGGGAAGGTCAAGGTGGTGCTCGACCAGGAATTGATGAGCCACGACGTCATCAACGGCCACCCGCTGACCAATGAGGCGACGACCTCGATCGCCGCCGCCGATCTGATCAGATTCGTCGAGGCAACCGGCCACGATCCTGTTATCCTGAAAGTCTCACAATCTTGAAAGTCAGGGCTTGATCGCCACATGGAAGGCGGTTCCAAAATCCGACAATGACGCGCCTGAAAGCGCGACCGAAAGGGCGACACGATGAGCGACAACAATCCGTATAGCGGCGCGTTCGGCGGCAATGGCGGCCAGTACGCCCAGACGGTGCAATATGGTGGCGGCGACCGCCCCAAGGTTTCGCTGGGCGAGACGCCGGCGGCGGCCGACCTGATCAAGGACACCACCACCGCCACTTTCGCCGCCGACGTCATCCAGGAATCGCGGCGCCAGCCGGTGCTGGTCGACTTCTGGGCGCCGTGGTGCGGGCCGTGCAAGCAGCTGACGCCGCAGCTGGAAAAGGCGGTGCAGGCAGCCGGCGGCAAGGTCAAGCTGGTCAAGATGAACATCGACGACCACCCCTCGATCGCCGGCCAGCTCGGCATCCAGTCGATCCCCGCGGTCATCGCCTTCAAGGACGGCCAGCCGGTCGACGGCTTCATGGGCGCCATTCCCGAAAGCCAGATCAACCAATTCATCCAGAAGGTTGACGGTAAGGGCGGTGGCGCGCCGCAGATCGCCGACGCGCTGGCCGCTGCCGCCGAGGCGCGCACGGCCGGCGACGTGCAGACCGCGGCCGACATTTATGATGCGATCCTCGAGCAGGCGCCGGAGACGCTGGAGGCGATCGCCGGCTTGGGCGAAATCCTGTTCGATGCCGGCGACGCGGAAGGCGCCGAGGCGGTTCTGGCCCGGGCGCCTGAGGACAAGAAGGACGCGCCGGCGCTGGCGGCGCTGCGCGCCAAGATGACGCTGGCGGCCGAAGCGGCAGCGCTCGGCAATCCGGCCGAATTCGAGCGCCGGCTCGCCGCTAACCCAGCCGACCATCAGGCGCGCTTCGACCTGGCGATGATCCAGAACGCGCGCGGCGATCGCAATGCGGCCGCCGACAATCTGCTTTCGATCGTCAAGGCCGACCGCAGCTGGAACGACGACGGCGCCAGGGCGCAGCTGCTGAAGCTCTTTGAGGCCTGGGGAATGACCGACGAGGCGACGCTGGCGGCACGCCGCAAGCTGTCGTCGCTGCTGTTCTCGTAGAGCATTTCGGCGTTTCACAGAATCGCGAAACGCTCTAGGTATTTGTTCTGACGCAATTCCGGACGAAGGCGGCTCAAGCACTTGTCCCGGAATTGCGCTCAAAGCGCGTCGCGATCTTTCGGATTCGCTCCATGCGCTTTGGGTTTTGATTTTACGCATGTCTTTATCCCGTTCCCACTTTCGGGAGACATGCTTTGAAGTTTTTTGCCGGCTGTCGCGGCCGGCAGGCTTGAGCGGAGGAGTGCCAGCGCCAGATAAGGGCTGTGCCGATCAAGAGGGTGCGAGAGGAGATTGCAGGGTGATGCGCTTGCCGGCGTTGCTTCGGGAGGATCGCGGTGCGCGTTGGTAACGCACTCTACCGGCTGGCCAAGGATCTGCCGTCGGCAATCCCGGTGTTTCCGCTCGCCGGCGCGCTGCTGCTGCCCGGCGGCCGCATGCCGCTCAACATCTTCGA
This sequence comes from Mesorhizobium sp. M2A.F.Ca.ET.067.02.1.1, assembly GCF_004023285.1. Classification (NCBI taxonomy): domain Bacteria; kingdom Pseudomonadati; phylum Pseudomonadota; class Alphaproteobacteria; order Hyphomicrobiales; family Phyllobacteriaceae; genus Mesorhizobium; species Mesorhizobium sp. M2A.F.Ca.ET.067.02.1.1. The sequence goes on along the minus strand of NZ_RZSB01000104.1, from coordinate 7,922 downwards.
GCCGCGCTATCTGCAGATGATCGACCAGGCGATGGCCGGCTCGCGGCTGATCGGCATGATCCAGCCGAGCCTTGACGGCGCCTTGCGCGACGACGGCGAGCCGGAGCTGTGCAGCGTCGGTTGCGCCGGGCGCATCATCTCGCTGGCCGAGACGGGCGACGGCCGCTACCTGATCTCGCTGCAGGGCGTGTGCCGGTTCCGCATCGTGCAGGAGCTCGCGGCGAAGGCGCCGTTCCGGCAGTGCAAGATCATGCCGTTCCTGGCCGACCTCGAGGAGGACCCGGCCGCCGCCGAGATCGACCGGCCGGCGCTGCTCAAGGCGTTTCGCGCCTATCTGCAGGCCAATGACCTCGAGGCCGATTGGGAAAGCGTCAGCCGCGCCGAGAACGGCATGCTGGTCAACGCGCTGTCGATGATGGCGCCCTACGGGCCGGCCGAGAAACAGGCGCTCTTGGAAGCGCCGGACCTGAAGACGCGCGCCGAGACGCTGATCGCCATCACCGAGATGACGCTGGCGCGCGAGGATGACGAGTTTGGCTCAAGCCTGCAGTAAGTGTGCTGATATTCAGGTGAGGCCGGCCTGCGAACGGCGGCTTCCTGCGCTTCCGGTGCTCACGTACTTCAAGTACGCTCCGCTCCGGTTCTCGGAAACCACCATTCTCGACCCGGCCTGACCTGAATCTCAACACACTTAGGGTCGGGGGAATTGGACAATGGAAAAGTGCGATGCCAGCGGACGGACGTGACGGACGAAAAGCCGAGGTCGACCCGAAGCTTCTTGAATTGCTGGCCTGCCCGCTGACCAAGGGGCCGTTGACCTGGGATCCGGAGCGCAGCGAGCTGGTCTCGCGCGTGGCGAAGCTCGCCTATCCGGTGCGCGACGGCATCCCCATCATGCTGCCTTCGGAGGCGCGCACGATCTCGGCCGAGGACATGCTGGCGCCACCGCCGCCGCGGCTCAGCGGGCCTTCGTGAGCGGGCTCATAAGTGCACAGCGCGACGTAGGTTGGCGATCCTTCGCGCCCCCCTCTGGCCTGCCGGCCATCTCCCCCACGAGGGGGGAGATTGGCAGCTGCGGCGCCGGCTCACTCCTTCAGCCTTGGAGATTGGCGAAAGCCGGCGTGACGTCCAATCTCCCCCCTCGTGGGGGAGATGTCCGGCAGGACAGAGGGGGGCGCTGTCCCGCCGACATCAAAGTTGTGCATCGTGACGGCACGCGCAGTCCGACATCATCCTACTGAAAATTCCGTCCTTTCGGCATGACCTGTTGCGCGGCGCTCGACAGTGTGGCGACATCCTGGCGGACCGGCAGGTCACGGCTTGCGTCGGCCTTTGATCCAACCGGCCGTTCGGCGGGCTCGATGACCGGGCGATTGGCGGACTCCAGCAGCACGCTCAGCCAGGAGGTCAAATCCTCGATCCGGTCGGCGACGATGTGGATGACGTTCGATTCATGCTGCAGCTTGCCGGTGACGCGGATGAAGCGGGCGCCCATCACCACCGGGCGGAAGCGGTCGAAGACGCGCGGCCAGATGATGACGTTGGCGATCGATTTTTCGTCCTCCAGCGTGAGGAAGATGGCGTTGCCCTTGCCCGGCCGCTGGCGGACCAGCACGAGGCCGGCGACGGAGACGCGGCGGCCGTCGCGCACCGACGGCAGCTGGGCGTTGGGGGTGATGCCGGCGCGGGTGAGCCGCTCGCGCAGGAAGGCGACGGGATGCTCCTTCAGCGACAGGCCGAGCGAGCGGTAGTCATGCACGACATGCTCGCCGAGCGGCATTTTCGGCAGTTTCGTTTCCGGCTCCAGCTCGCGCAGGCGAAGCGAGGGCTGGTCGAACAGCGGCAGTTTTTCTGCTGCGCTCCTGCCGTCGAGGGCGCGGACTTCCCAGAGCGCGGCACGGCGGTCGAGGCCGATCGAGCGGAACGCGTCGGCCTCAGCCAGTCTTTCGATCTCGCCGACATCGAGGCCTGAGCGCAGCCAGACATCCCTGACCGATCGATAGCCGTTACCGCGCTGCGCGACGACGGCTTCCATGCGTTCCTTGGACAGGCCCTTGATCTGGTGGAAGCCGAGGCGGACGGCATGCGCCGTCTCGATGACGCCGCGCATCGAAGCGTGGCGCTCGAGGATGCGGGACGGATCGAAGGCGGTGGCCTCCAGGGTGCAGTCCCAAACGGAATGATTGATGTCGACCTCGCGTATTTCGACGCCATGGTCGCGCGCGTCGCGCACAAGCTGGGCGGGCTGATAAAAGCCCATCGGCTGCGCATTCAGGATCGCGGCGCAGAAGACGTCGGGAAAGAAGGTTTTGAACCAGCAGGAGGCATAGACCAGCAGCGCGAAGGAGGCGGCGTGGCTTTCGGGAAAGCCATATTCGCCAAAACCCTCGATCTGCTTGAAGCAGCGCTCGGCGAACTCCTTGTCGTAGCCATTGCCGACCATGCCGTCGATCATGCGCTGGCGGTAATTGCCGATCGTGCCGGTGCGCTTGAAGGTCGCCATGGCGCGGCGCAGCTCGTCGGCCTCGCCCGGCCTGAAGCCGCCGGCGACGATGGCGATCTTCATCGCCTGTTCCTGGAAAAGCGGCACGCCCAGCGTCTTGCCGAGGATCTTCTTAAGCTCCAGGCTGGGGTAATGGACCGCCTCCTTGCCCTGCCGCCGGCGCAGATAGGGGTGGACCATGTCCCCCTGGATCGGGCCGGGGCGCACGATCGCCACCTCGATGACGAGGTCGTAGAAGTTTTCCGGCTTGAGACGCGGCAGCATCGACATCTGCGCGCGCGACTCAATCTGGAAGACGCCGAGCGTGTCGGCCCTCTGGATCATGGCGTAGACGTCCTCGTGCTCCTCGGGAAGGGTGGCGAGCACGTAAGGCCGTCCAAACGGATCCCGCGCTTGCGGGTAATGATCGGTGAGCAAGGTGAAGGCGCGCTTCAGGCAGGTCAGCATGCCGAGCGCCAGCACGTCGACCTTGAGGATCTTCACCGCGTCGAGATCGTCCTTATCCCACTCGACCATCTTGCGCTCCTCCATCGCGGTCTTGACGATGGGCACGACCTCATCGAGCCGGTCGCGGGTGATGACGAAGCCGCCGACATGCTGGGAAAGGTGGCGGGGAAAACCCATGATCTCGTTGGCGCGCTCCAGCACCTGGCGCGACAGCGGATCGGTGCGGTCGAGTCCGCCGGCATTGGCTTCCCTTTCGCCGAGCTCGGAGGTCGACCAGCCCCAGATGGTGCTGGACAGCGCGCTGCGGACATCCTCGGACAGGCCCATGGCCTTGGCCACCTCGCGCAGGGCGGAACGGCCGCGATAGCTGATGACGGCGGCGGCAAGCGCCGTGCGCTTGGCGCTGTATTTGTCGTAAATGTAAGCGATGACCTCGTCGCGCCTTTCATGCTCGAAGTCGACGTCGATGTCGGGCGGCTCGTTGCGCTCCTCCGAGATGAAGCGCTCGAAGAGTGTGTCGATGCGCTCGGGGCCGACTTCGGTGATGCCGATGCAGAAGCAGATGATCGAATTGGCGGCCGAGCCGCGGCCCTGGCAGAGGATGTCCTTGCTGCGGGCGAATTTGACGATGTCGTGGACGGTCAGGAAGTAGCGCGCATAGTTCAGCCGCTCGATCAGCGCGAGCTCGCTGTCGATGCGTTTGAGCACATGCTCGGGAACGCCGGCCGGATAGCGCCTGACCGCCCCCTCCCGGGCCAGGCGTTCGAGCTCGGCCTGCGGTCCGAGGCCGGATTCGGTCGGTTCGTCCGGGTAGTTGTATTCGAGGTCGCTGAGCGAGAAGGTCAATTCGTCGGCAAAGCGCAGCGTTTCCGCCAGCGCTTCAGGGTGACGGCGGAAAAGGCGCGCCATCTCCAATGGCGGCTTCAGATGGCGCTCGGCATTGGCGGTCAGCTCCAGCCCGACCTCGCAAACCGGCGTGTTGAGGCGGATCGCGGTCAGCACATCCTGCAGCGGGCGGCGCTCGGCGGCATGGTAGAGCACGTCGTTGGTCGCCATCAGCGGGATACGCGCATGGTAGGCCATCGCCGCCGCCTGCTCGATGCGGAAGCGGTCATTGCCGCCATAATCCGGCGCCACGGCCAATCGGAGCGCCGCGCCGAAGCGATCGTTGAGCCGGCTAATAAATTCCAGATTGCCTTCCGCGCCGCCGGACAGATTGGGCAGGATCGCCAGCGACATCCGATCGCCCCATTCGAGCAGGTCGTCGAGCTTGAGCAGCGTCGCGCCCTTCTCGGTCTCGTCGCGCAGATTGGCTTGCGTCAGCATGCGGCACAGATGCCCCCAGCCCTGGCGGTCGCGGGGATAGGCGAGGATGTCCGGCGTACCGTCGCCGAACACCAGGCGGCAGCCGGGATGATAGGCCATCTTCTCCACCTTGGCCTGCTGCCAGGCGCGCACGACGCCGGCGACCGTGTTCCTGTCGGCAAGGCCGATCGACGAAAAACCGTAGAATTTCGCCGTGACCACCAGCTCCTCCGGCTTGGAGGCGCCGCGCAGGAAGGAGAAATTCGAGCTTATGCCGAACTCGGCATAGGGGATGGCGGTCAGCGCGTTCATGCGAACACCCCATGCATGTACCAGCGCGGCGGCGCGGCCTGGGGCGAGGTGCTGTAAAGACCCTGGCGGTAGAGCCAGTAGCGGCGCCCCTCGCTGTCCTCGATGCGGTAATAGTCGCGGGTCGGCGCCTCTTCCTCGCCGGGCAATTGCCGCCACCATTCGGCGGCGATGCGCTCCGGCCCCTCGGCGCGGGCGACGCGGTAAAGCGCGCGCCGCCAGCGGAAATTCATCGGCGGCCCCTCGGGGATCTCGGTCGCCGGCACCTCAATCGGCTCGGGCGAGCGGAACAGGCGCACCGGCCGCTCCGGCGGATAGATGGTCATCGGCGGGGCTGTTCGGGGCGGCGCCGCCCGCCCGGCCGCCGGCGGGGGCCTTTGCGGCGCTTCGGCGAAAGGCACGCTCTTGACGGCGCGCTCCGGCAGATGGCTCTCGACAACCACAGGCTTCAGCACGGCGGCCTCGCCGAGGCGGGCGCGGACGCGGTCGGCGAAGAGCGCGATGTCGGCGTCATCATCCTCCGCCTCGCCGGTGAGGTCGCCCTGAACCAAGTCGAAGGCGGCGACCGACAGCACGGAAAGCCGCACCAGGTCGAAGCCGAAGCCGGCGTCGATGCTCTGCTCCAGCGCGGTGAGCCGCTCATGGAACAGTCTTTGGATCAGCCGCGGCTCGCGCATCGGGCGCGAGGTGCCGACGGCGATGCGGCTGACGGCGCCGTCGACGCGAAAGAGAAACAGCGCCAGCGTCCTTGCGCCTTCGCCGCGCCGTTCGAGGTCGGTCTTCAGGGCGATCGCCAGCCGGCTTATGAGCCGCTCGATGTTGTCGGTGAGCATGACCGGCTCGGCAAGATGGCGCTCGACCGAGAGCGGCGCGACGGGAAGGCGCGGCGACACGGCCTCGTCGAGCCGGCCGAGCGCCTGGTCGAGGCGCAGAAGCAGAGTAGCGCCGAAGCGGCGGGCGAGCGGCGCGCGTGGTGCCGCCATCACCGCGCCGGCGGTGCGCAGGCCTACGCTTTCCAGGAGAGCGCGGGTCTCCGGCGCGATGCGCAACGCCGACAATGGCAGTGGCGCAAGCAGCGCCTCCTCCTCGCCGCCGGCCACGATGCGGTTGCCGTGGAAGCGCGCCGCCGCCCAGGCGGCGCCAGGGGTCGAGGCCAGGCCGGCGCGGACATCGAAACCCTGCTGGAAGAAGCGGGTGAGGATCTCGTCCTGCATGGCGCGCTCGCCGCCGAACAGATGCGTGCAGCCGGTGACGTCGAGGAACAGCCCGTACTCGGCGTCGATCGCCACCAGCGGCGTGTAGCGGTCGCACCAGTCGGCAAGGCCTTCGAGCAGGCGGCGGTCGGCCTCCGGGTCGGCCTCGACCACATCGATCGAGGGGTGCATGGCGCGGGCATCGGCAATGCCCATGCCGCGTTTCAGCTTCAGCGCCTCAGCCCGCTCGTCGAGGGCTGCGATGCGCTGGGTGTTGTTGTCGCGATGGCTGATCACCAGAGGCAGGTGCTGCGAGGGCCGGGAACGCCAGGACCGCCCCAGACGCTGGCGCAGGATCCGCTCCGCGCTGAGATGCGGGAACCACAGCGACAGGATTCTCTGTTCTTTCCGCAAAAGCGTGCTCATTTGGGTTCCACTCCAGTGTGAATTGTCCGGGCAGGGCCGTGCGGCTCTTGCCGATATCGACCTTGAAGGCAGGGCGGCCGATCGAGCCGGCGAGCGGTCCGGCGACCGTCTCGCGGTTCGCCGCCGGCGCCGCCGAGACGATGAGGCGCACCGGGGCGGCGGTTGGATCGGCCTCGCCGGCCTGGCGCAGCAACAGCAGCGGACGGCCGGCGTTCTGGGCGCGGGCGTGCAGCCGGCGCGTGGCGGTGAGGTCGAGAAGCCGCGGGCTGCCGCGTATTTCGAGGATGACCGCGGCGAAGGCCGTCATGCGGGCGGCCTCCTCGGCGATCCACAGCGCGTCGAGCAGTTTCGGCGCCTCGGAAAACAGCAGTTGTTCCGGCTCGATGCCGAACAGGGCATGAAGGCCCCTGGCATAGGGCAGGCCGGCCTCGTGAAAGATTTCCGACGTGCCGACCCAGAGGATCGGCAGGCCCTGCTTCTCCTTGAGGATCAGGCTTACGAGCGAGAGCGCGAAGCCGGCGACCGCGCCGGCATCGCGGGTCTCCAGCCCATGGATTTCGCTGAGCGCCGCCCTGGGCAGGCCGCCGCCAAGGGCGGTGTCGAGGCGGTCGATGCCGGTGCGCAGGAAGGCATCCGGCGAGGCCACCGCGAGGCCGCGCCGGACAAGCGTCATATCCGACTTGGCGGCATCCGCAGTGGCAGCAACTGGCGCCTGCAGGCGCTCGGGCAGCGTTCCCTCGATCTTCGCGATCTGGCGGCGCAGGGCAAAAACAGTGTCCCGCGCCACGGCGCTCATCGCCATGACGTTCACTTCCGGCAGAAATTGTTCCTGTTATGTTCTTATAGATTCCAGAGGGGCCCGGAAGAGTCAAGCAGAGTCAGAAGGAATTTATTCCTTCGCCTTTTACCCTGAAGGCGGACGGCCAGCCGGCTCATTTGCCTCCAAAGCCGCGAAAGCCTATATGCCGGGATCAAAGGACGTTTCATGGCCCGCATCTACAAGACCCGCACCTGGCACGATCAGCTCTCGCCGTCGATGGACGAGCTGGAGCTCATGGCGCTGGAGGCCTATGCCCATCTGCCGGACGAGTTCCGCCAGCTCACCGGCGAGATCGTCATCCAGATCGCCGAATTCCCGACCGACGAGATCATGGACGACCTGTCGCTGGAGACGCCCTTCGACCTGCTCGGCCTGTTCGAGGGACGCGGCATCGCCGAGCGCTGGAACCCGCAGACCGGCGAGGGTCCGAACCGCGTCACGCTCTACCGCCGCGCCATCCTCGATTACTGGGCCGAGAACGAGGAGACGCTGGGCGACATCGTCACCCACGTCCTGATCCACGAGATCGGCCACCATTTCGGCCTGTCGGACGACGACATGGAGCGGATCGAGGAAGCCGCCGAGCAGGCGGCGGCGGGGTAGTGCACCTCGTTCATCCTATGCACCTCGTCATCCTAGGGCGAAGCAAGGAGCGAAGCGACGCGCGTAGACCCTAGGATCCATGCCGTTCCATCAACACCAAGCTCGCGGTGTAGAACGGAACGCATACCCCCGACACCGCAAATATCCCCTACATTCTGACACGCTGCGCTTTTCGGCTCAGGTAACGGCATGGCAACTGTGTTCACGCGAATGCGGTTTTGTCGCGCATGATGGCGTTGAGGACGACCAGGAGCTTCCTTGCGACGGCGATGATGGCGAGTTTCTTGGACCCTGAGCGGGCAGCAAGTGCGGTATA
>NZ_RZSB01001049.1:0-1597 GCF_004023285.1 Mesorhizobium sp. M2A.F.Ca.ET.067.02.1.1 | reverse complement strand
GGAACAGCCCGGTCCGATAGGCCATCTCCATCATTCGCTCTGAAACGGGCCGCCTTATGACGGCCTCCACGCCGTAGAACAACAGGTGGCCGCCGTCGAGAGGGGGAATCGGCAGGAGATTGAGAAATCCTATTCCGACTGACAGAAATGCAACAAGCTGCACCAGCCATTCGAAGCCGAGCTTGGCTGCCTGGCCCGACATCTTCGCGATCTTGATCGGGCCGCCCAACTGGCATTTGTCCTCGCGTCCAAGCGCAAAGCGCTGCAGGAACTGCCCGGTGCGCTCGATCACATGTCCGGTTTCCTCGACCGCCGCCACCACGGCGCCGGCCGGTGTATAGGAGATCAGGCGTGGCTGGCCGAGCTCGGCATTGTTGACGACGCCGATAACCGCAACCTTGACCTTGTTGCCCAGCGCATCCTGCTGCTCCATCGGCTCCGGTGTCGCCGTGACGGCGATTTCCTTGCCGTCGCGCAGCATGGTGAAGGTGATGGCATCGCCTGCCCGGCCCGAGACCAGGCGCTGCACATCGGCGAAGGTCTCCACCTTGCTGCCGTCGACTTTGACGAATCGATCGCCAGGCTGGATTCCGGCTTTGTCCGCCGGACTGCCCGCGGTGACCTGGGCCACCGTAGGTTCCAGAACCGGACGGCCATAGAGGGAAAACAGCACCGCAAACACGGCGATCGTCAGCAGGAAGTTGAACAGCGGCCCCGCAACGACGGTCGCGGCCCGTTTCCAGATGGGCTGCGTGTGGAAGGCGACCTCGCGCTCGGCGTCGGTCAGTGATTCGATCTCCTCGGCGCTCGGCTGGCTCGACGTCGCGTTCATGTCGCCGACAAATTTGACATACCCGCCAAGCGGAATGGCGCAAAGCTTCCAGCGCGTCCCGCGGCGATCGTTAAAGCCAACGAGCTCGGGGCCGAAACCGATGGAAAAGGCCTTCACGCCGATGCCGCACCAGCGGCCGATGAGATAGTGGCCCATCTCGTGGACGAACACGACCACGGTCAGCACGAACAGAAACGGCACGAGCGTGCCAAGGACGAAGCCTTGCGTGCTGAAGACCGCGTGAAAAATGTCGTTCAACTCATGCCCTCAAATTCGCCCGCACACGACACTCCGCCGCGACTGTGGCATCAATCCGGGCGAAACCGTGGCGCGCGCCGTTTTTCGCCTTGACCGTAGTGTCATTTAGTTCGGAAACAGCCCCAGTGCCGGATGCTCGGCGCCCGCCGCGACCCAACCAATGACGTACAGCGCCAGCGCGGCCGCGACAAGCCCGTCGACCCTGTCCATGACACCGCCATGGCCGGGAATAAGGTTGCTGGAATCCTTGGCACCATGCCGGCGCTTAACCCAGGATTCGAACAGGTCGCCGATCTGGGAAACGACCGACAGCGTCAGCGCGGCGAGTCCGAGCTGAACGAGATTGCCGGCGCCGGCTGCAATTGCCAGCAGCAGCCCGCCGGCAAGGCCGCCGACGGCGCCCCCAACCGCGCCGCTCCGTGTCTTGCCGGGCGAAATCGACGGCGCAAGTTTCGGGCCGCCGACCGCGCGGCCGACGAAATAGGCCGCGATATCGGTCGCCCAGAC
>NZ_RZSB01001048.1:0-1598 GCF_004023285.1 Mesorhizobium sp. M2A.F.Ca.ET.067.02.1.1 | reverse complement strand
GGTCATCACCTTGCCGTTGATGTCGCGGGTGATGTCGACGCTCTCCTGATTGGCGCGCGAGGTGAAGCCGCCAGCAATGGCGACCGCCTTTTGCACGGTGAGCCCCGGCACATAGGAATACTGGCCGGCAGCGCCCACTTCGCCCATCACGAAGATCGGCCGGTAACGGTCGATCTCTACCGAAACGTCGGGATCGCGCAGATAGCCCTGGCGCAATTTGTCGGCGATCTCCTTTTCCAGCTGCTGCGCGGTGTGGCCGCGCGCCGGCACGGCACCGACCAGCGGGAAGGAGAGGTAGCCGGACTGGTCGACGCTGTAGGTGTTGGTCAACCCGTCCTGCTCGAACACCGTGACACGGACCCGGTCGCCCGCGCCGAGCCGGTATGGCTGGTCGAGCACTTCATGGAAGGCGGCCGGCGTCGGGCGATAGCTCGAGCAGCCGGTCAGCAGCGACAGGGCAAGCAAAGCGCGAAAGAGGGAAGCAGTGCTTTTCATGACCGGCCAGGAACCTTCATCGCTCTTGCCGCAAGCCGCGGCACAACCCCAGGAAAGTGCGACCGTTATCATCCTGTTAGGGTTAATGGGCGGTAAAGGAGTGCGATCGGGCAGCGTGCTGATCGGTAAAAAGCCCAATTGTTCTATTGCTTTCGCCGGATGTTCTTTGAGGATTGTCTAATAAGTGTTCGTTTCGATCTTAACGGGTGAGTTACCATAGTTGTTTACGGTCCATCCTCGACTCAAAGTTCGGAGCAGGATGCATGTCCGTTCAGTCCGCGGCCGCAGATGTCGATGTCGACCTGAGACAGCTGTTCGCCAGCCTAGCGAGGAACTGGCTGCGCATTGTTCTTGTCACGCTTGTGGTCACCGGGCTCGCCTTTGCTTTGGCCTGGCTCGCGACGCCTTATTACAAGGCGACAGCCAAGCTGGAGATCGGCTCGCGCGAATCGGAATACACCCGGCCGCCGGGCACCAACGATGACGACAAGCCGATTCTCGACGAACAGGGCGTGGCGACTCAGGTCCAGATCATTTCCTCGCCCGATATCCTCAAGCAGGTCGCGACCAAGCTCAATCTGGACAAGCTACCGGAGTTCGATGAAACACTGAAGATGTCGGCGCTCGGGCGCATCCTCGTTCTCGTCGGCTTGAAAAGTGATCCCTTCGATATCCCGCCGGAAGAGCGCGTGCTGAATGCCATGCACGACAAGCTCAATGTCTACGCTGTCGAAAAGACACGCGCGATCGCGATCGAGTTCGCGTCGAAAGATCCCCAGCTTGCCGCCGATGTCGCCAACGGCATTGCCATTGCCTATATCGCCTCGAAGAGTGACGCCAAGCTCGAATCGAACGCCGCCGCCACCGACTTCCTGGCGCCGGAAATCGCCGACCTGCAAAATCGGGTGAGAGACGCCGAGGCCAAGGTCGCGGCCTTCCGCGCCCAGTCAGACCTTCTTATGGGCGGCAACAATGCGGTGCTGCCGACTCAGCAGCTCGCCGAGCTGTCCAGCGAGTTGTCGCGCGTGCGCGCCAGCCGCGCCGCCGCCGAGGCGAGTGCCGAGAGCGTGCGCCGGGCGCTGCAGAATGGCGGTTCGCTGGAC
>NZ_RZSB01001047.1:0-1598 GCF_004023285.1 Mesorhizobium sp. M2A.F.Ca.ET.067.02.1.1 | reverse complement strand
TATACCGCACTTGCTGCCCGCTCAGGGTCCAAGAAACTCGCCATCATCGCCGTCGCAAGGAAGCTCCTGGTCGTCCTCAACGCCATCATGCGCGACAAAACCGCATTCGCGTGAACACAGTTGCCATGCCGTGACCTTCGAAGCTCTGCGACGATCCAGAATTCTGCTCTGTCGCATTCCACGGTCGAGGTAACGGAATGGATCCTCGGGTCTGCGCTCCGCTTCGCGTCGCTCCGCCCGTGGATGACGACCCCGAGATTATCGCACTGGAGTGATGATGGGCGGGACTAATCGCCAGCCGACAGCCTCAGTTCCACCCGCTCCGCCGGGAACCTCGACTCCGCGAACTGGATCGGCTCACCGCCGAGTGTGACGTTGACGGCGACGGTGACCAGCAAGATGGCGCCCGGCTGCAGATCGAGCGCTGCGAGGTCGTCGGCGTCGGCATGGCGTGCCGACAGCACCGTCGAGTGCCGCAGATAATCATTGACGCCGAAGCGCTTCAGCGAGGCGGTGATCGATCCCGTTTCCGCCATTGCCGCCTCGATGCCGGCGAAGCGCTTGGCGTCGAACCAGGTCGTCGCGCGCGACACCGCGTGACCGTCGGCCTCGCCGCGCGTCTCCAGCCGGATGACGGCCGCGCCCTTGGCAAGGCCCAGCGCCTCGGCGATGCGCCGGCTGGCCGGCTCCGTCGAGGACGACAACAGCGCAATATGCCGCTCGCTCGTCTGCCCCTGCAGCCCGGTCGAGAAGCGCGTGCGCGCGCCGATCGGATAGGACAGCCGCTTGCGCGACAGGACGAAGGTGCCGCGGCCCTGCTCGGCCTTCAGCACGCCTTCCTGCACCAATGCTGCAATGGCGCTACGCACCGTGTGGCGGTTGACGCCGTATCGTTCCGCCAACGCGACTTCGGGCGGCAGCGCCGCGTTCTCGGCGAAATCGCCGCTCGCGATCCCCTGCAGGATCCGGTCGGCGATCTGCCGCCACAGCGACACGCCGTTGCGCCTTTCGATGCTGCTCGCCAGTCCGGTCACCCATCGCCCCCAAGCATTTTTCCGGGTTGTCATCCACCCGTCATGGACTCCCGTTACCAGATAAGTATAATTTGTATAGTTGTCTATATCAATAGACAAATTTTACGCATGCAGGGAGCAATGCCATGCGAGGACAGGAAGCGCGCGAGCAGGCCGGGCGGAAAGCCTTGATGGAGACGCTGGCGCATGCCGAAGCCGATGAGATCGCGCGCCTGTGGAACGAAGCGGGCCTGCCTTCCGAGGCCGAGCTCTTGCGCGGCCCCGAGACCGGACTGGTGACGGTACGCGGGCGCATCGGCGGCGGTGGCGCGCCGTTCAATGTCGGCGAGGCGACCGTCACCCGCGCCACGGTGCGGCTGCACTCCGGCCAGGTCGGCCATTCCTACGCGCTCGGCCGCGACAAGGACAAGGCCAGGCTCGCCGCAATCGCCGACGCGCTGTGGCAGGACCCGCCGCAGCGTGAAGCAGTCGAGACGAAGCTCGCCGCGCCTTTGCGCGCGCAGCATCGAGACGGCGGCCACGAAAGTGGATTTCTTCACCATGGTGCGCGGCGAGGACTGATGG
>NZ_RZSB01001046.1:0-1602 GCF_004023285.1 Mesorhizobium sp. M2A.F.Ca.ET.067.02.1.1 | reverse complement strand
GCGTAGGAAGGCGTGCTGGCGAGGCACAAAGGCAGCGCGAGGCAGGAAGCGGCGATCAGGATGTTGAGCGTCAGCCCGCGCGGCCGGCCTGACATCGAAAATCTCACCGCTTGCCTCTCCATTGTTCCCCGGCCTGATCCGGGCGGCGCCTTGAATGGTCAAGCGCATGGGCATGATGCCCAAACGGCGTGCACTCGTCAAAAGTCACTGTCGAAAAGTCGCTGTCAAAACAGATGACTAGAGCAATTCCAGGAAAAGTGTGAGCGGTTTTCCGTCCGGAATTGCGTAAAAACAAAGAGATAAAGTGGTTCGCCGTTTCCGTGAAACGGTGAAACGCTCAGTGCTTCAGCCGTTCAGGCTCGAAGGCGCCGGCGATCACCTTTTCCCGCATGCGGTCGAGCAGCGCCAGCGCCGAGGTCTCGCCATTGGCGCGCAACATCTCGCCGAAAGCCGTCTCCAACGCCGCCTCGGCGATGATTTCCGGCTCGATGCCGGCCGACAGGCCTTCCGCCCATGCCTCGCTGTGGCTCTCAACGGCGGTCAGGCGTTTTTCTTCCCTGACCAATGCGTCGATGTCGCTGACACCATGTTCCATTGCGATGTCCACCTTACTGCAAGCGGCGATCCAACAGTGGATCCGGCTTGGGCTGTCAGTTCGTCCGCAGTCTCAAGTAAGTCATTGTAAATACGACATTTTTAGGGTCGAAATTCACATTGTCGGCGAGACTGCGCTCAATCGATGCCGAGCTTAGCCGATTAGGCCGGCTTGCGGCATCAAAACCTTCAGTTTGAGTTAATTCCGCAATCGCGCGCTAACGTTTCATTAATACTGTTGCGAAACCGCAACAGATGATTGCACCAGAGCGGGACAGGAGACAATAAGGCACATCACATTGGCGCCAATTGTCGCAAGAAATCTGGGCAAAACGTATTGGCGGCCCGAGCCGCCTCAGTTCCCGTAGCGCGAAGCGATGTCGCGCGACAGCGTCTCGCCTTCCTTCATGTAGCGGGCGATGGCCTCGGTCGCCGAAGGCGTGCATCGTGTATAGGTGCCGCTGAAGGAGCGGTAGCCGCGGTTGAAGGAGGCGATGAAGCGCGCGCGCCGGTCAGGGTCCGGATTTTCCGATTCGAGCAGCTTTTCCATTTCGACCCGCCACTGGTCGCCCTTTTCACCGCACAGGTTGCGCAGAAAATGCAGCGATCCCAGCACTTCCGCCAGCCGCATCAGCCCCGGCTCGAACGGCGCCTCGGCGGCGCGCGCCGGAACCGGCGAAGCGGCGATGCCGACAGCGAGGCACGCGGCGAGAAGAGGGGAAGCGCGGGTCATAGACTTATGTGATCGAACAGTTCGTTGTCCACAAGGCGACTGTGAGGCTGTTGGCATTGGCCATCGAATGAAAGCGCTTTGCCCGTTGGAATTCAACTTGTCCAGGTTGGCGCCGCCCCTCATTGCCCTGCCGGGCATTTCTCCCCGCATAGTGACGGGAAGAAAGGGCATGGTGCAGCGCTGGCGCATTCCCTGCCAGTTGGCGGTTGGCGAAATCGCTGGCGACAGCGTCCCTCTCCCCGTCACTATACGGGGAGAGGATGCCGGCAGGCAGG
>NZ_RZSB01001045.1:0-1609 GCF_004023285.1 Mesorhizobium sp. M2A.F.Ca.ET.067.02.1.1 | reverse complement strand
GCTGCCGTCCTTCAACAGGGTCAGCACCAGTTCGGCCGACAGCCGCGCGCCGCCGAATGTCGTGGCGATCTTGAGATCGGTCAGGCCTTCCATCCAATCGGGTGGCGCCGCGATGAAGCCGCAGCGCACCGAGGCCGACAGCGTCTTGGCGAAGGAGCCGATCTGGACGACGGGCTGCAGCGCGTCGAACGCCGCGAGCCTTGGGGCAGCGCTGTGCTCGAAGTCTGCGAAAATATCGTCCTCGACGATGGTGAGATCCGCCTGGTCGGCGAGCTTGAGCAACCGATGCGCGGCGACCGGCGACAGGATCGCGCCGGTCGGGTTGTGGATGCCGGAATTGGTGATGTAGAGGCGCGGCCGGTGCTCGGCGAGCGCCGCGGCGAAAAGCTCGATATCCGGACCCGAAGGCGTGTAAGGCACGCCGACCACCTTGGCTTGATGGGCGCGCAGCAGGGCGTGGAAGTTGAAGTAGCAGGGGTCGTCGACCAGCACGGCATCGCCGGGCTCGATCAGGAAGCGGCATAGGAGGTCAATCGCCTGGGTGCCGCAGTCGGTCAGCATGATCTGGTCGGGCGAGGCTTCCACGCCATGCTTGGTCATGCGCCTTGCCAGCAATTGGCGCAGCGGCGGCAGGCCGAGCGGCGTGCCATAGTTCGCAAGCACCACGTCGTCGGCGCGGGCGGCGCTGCGCAGCGCCCGGCGCAAGGCAGCCTGCGGCATCCAGGACGCCGGCAGCCAGCCGCAGCCGGGCTTCAGCATCTCCTCGCCGGCTTCGAGCGATTGCCGCGACACCCAGAGGGGGTCGACGGCGCGGTCAAGCCGAGGGCCGATCTTGGCGAGTGACAATGGCGCAAGCTGGCCGGCGGCGTAGAAACCCGAACCCGGGCGCGAACGGATCGTGCCTTCCGCGGCGAGGCGCTCATAGGCTTCGACCACGGTCGACTTCGAAACCTGCATGGATTTGGCCATGGCCCGTATCGACGGCAGGCGGGCTCCGGGCGTCAGCGTGCGCGCCGCGATACGCTGGCGGATCGCCGCCATGACGGTTTCGACGAGGGTGGCGCCGCTGGCATTTGGGCCTGATGTGTCCATCTGTACTTCCCTGCCGACCATTACAGTTTTGTGGAATTGTACTCCATTGTCTCTGGCGACACCATGGCCGGCGCCGGTAGGGAAGCGCAAACGGAGCAGATCATGGAAAAGAGTTTCGACGGCTGGCTCAGCGGCTTTATCGGCGTGCTGATCTTCAGCGGATCGCTGCCGGCGACGCGGCTGGCGGTGATGGATTTCGACCCGACCTTCCTGACGGCGGCACGGGCGGCGATCGCCGGCCTTCTGGGGATCGCGATGCTGCTGCTGTTCCGCGAGAAACGTCCGGAGCGAGGGGATCTGGTCTCGCTGGCCGTCGTCGCGCTGGGTGTCGTGGTCGGCTTCCCGTTGCTGACGGCGCTGGCGTTGAAGCATGTCACCTCGGCGCATTCGATTATCTTTGTCGGCCTGCTGCCGCTGGCGACCGCGATCTTCGGCGTGCTGCGCGGCGGCGACCGTCCGCGCCCGGCCTTCTGGCTGTTCTCGTGCCTGGGCAGCGCCTTGGTCGCCGGCTTTGCCC
>NZ_RZSB01001044.1:0-1617 GCF_004023285.1 Mesorhizobium sp. M2A.F.Ca.ET.067.02.1.1 | reverse complement strand
TTTCCAACACAGTGCAGGGCAATGGCTGGCGCGAGGAGATGATCTGCGCGATGAAGGCGCAGGCGCTCGCTTCCGGTGAAGTGGCGAAGCTCAACATCGCTCACCGCAACACCGACGCCGCCGGCCAGCTCGAGGACATCCGCAACCTGATCAGCGCCAAGGTCGACGCCATCGTCGTCAACCCGGCCGATCCGGCCGGCATCAAGGCAGGCCTCGAGGAAGCCACCAAGGCCGGCATCGTCGTCGTCGCTGTCGACCAGGCGGTGACCGAACCGTCCGCCTACATCATCTCCAACAACCAGGAACAGTATGCCTATCTCGGCGCCAAGTGGCTGTTCCAGCAGATGGGCGGCAAGGGCGAGGTGTTCTATATGCGCGGCGCCGCCGGCGCTTCGGCCGACTCTGACCGCGACAAAGGTTTCAAGAAGGCACTCGCCGAATTCCCCGATGTGAAGGTCGCGCAGGAAGTCTTCACCGGCTGGCAGCAGGACCAGGCCAAGCAGCAGATCCTGTCCTTCCTCGCCACCGGCACGCCGATCAACGGCATCTGGACCTCCGGCATCGACAACGTAATCGTCGACGCGCTGGTCGAGCAGCAGGCGCCGATGGTGCCGGTCGTGGGCGCCGACAATGCCGGCTTCGTCGGCCAGTTGAGCTCGGTCAAGGACCTGGTCGGCGCGGCCGTCACCAATCCCGGCTCGATCGGCGGCGCGGGCGTGACGCTCGCGCTGCAGATCCTCGACGGCAAGAAGCCGGCGCAGCAGACCGTCCTGGTCGAGCCGCAGCTCTGGGAGAACGCCACCGAGGAAGGCAAGGCCAAGCTGAAGAGCGTCGTCGACCCCTCGCTCAGCCCCGAATGGCCGGTCTCGATCTCCATCCCGGACTGGACGACCTACACCAAGGACCAGATCGTGGCCTGCAAGGGCCCGGGCGAGTAAGGGCCTGATCCGAACGCAAGCGCAGGGCGCCGGACCAAGGTCTGGCGTCCTTGCCATTTGATCTGGCACGCATAGTTTGAGCCTTCGAGCAATTCCAGGAAAAGTGTGAGCGGTTTTCCGTCCGGAATTGCGTAAAAACAAAAGGATAGAGCGGTTCGCCGTTTCCGTGAAACGGTGAAACGCTCCAGATCGAGAACGCTTTGACCACCAGCCCTCTCCTCGACGCCACCGGCGTGGCTAAGAATTACGGCGCGGTTGCCGCGCTACGCAACGCTTCGCTGTCCGTGCTGCCGGGTGAGGTCCACGCGCTGATGGGCGCCAACGGCGCCGGCAAGTCGACGCTGGTGAAGATCCTGACCGGGGCGATAAAGGCGGATGCAGGGCGCATCCTGATCCGCGGCCAGCAGCTCGATGTCCGCTCCCCCGCGGCCGCCCGCCGCGCCGGGCTGCTGCCGGTCTATCAGGAACCGTCGCTGATTCCGGATCTCGACGTCCTCTCCAATCTCAGGCTCACCGGCACGCCGGTCGAGCCCTTCCGCGCATGGGTGCGCGAGCTCGGCATTCCCGACCTCGACATCCGCGAGACGGCCCGCCATATCCCTCTGGCCATCCTGCGCGTGCTCGACCTGGCGCGCGCTCTGGCCGTCGAGCCCGACGTGCTGCTGCTCGACGAGATGAC
>NZ_RZSB01001043.1:0-1621 GCF_004023285.1 Mesorhizobium sp. M2A.F.Ca.ET.067.02.1.1 | reverse complement strand
GCTCGGCGCCGACGAGTTCGGCTTCTCGACCGCGCCGCTGATCGCGGCGGGCTGCATCATGATGCGCAAGTGCCACCTCAACACCTGCCCGGTCGGCGTGGCGACGCAGGATCCGGTGCTGCGCAAGCGCTTCAAGGGCACGCCCGATCATGTCATCAACTTCTTCTTCTATGTGGCGGAAGAGGTGCGTGCACTGCTCGCCGAAATGGGCTTCACCCATCTCGACCAGATCATCGGCGACAGCGACCTCCTGGAAAAGCGCGACGTGATCCAGCACTGGAAGGCGCGCGGGCTCGACTTCTCGAAGATGTTCTTCAAGCCCGACGCGCCGCATGAGGCGCTGCACTGGACCGAGCGGCAGAAGCATCCGATCGACGACGTGCTCGACCGCAAGCTGATCGAGCTGGCTAAGCCGGCGCTCGAAGCCAGACAGCCCGTCACCATCGAGCTGCCGATCCGCAACGTCGACCGCTCCGCTGGCGCCATGCTGTCGGGCGAGGTCGCCAAACGCTTCAAGCACAAGGGCCTTCGGGAAGACACGATCCAGGTGAAGCTCACCGGCACGGCCGGCCAGTCCTTCGGCGCGTTTCTCGCGCGCGGCGTGTCGTTCGAGCTGGTCGGCGCCGGCAACGACTATGTCGGCAAGGGCCTGTCGGGCGGCCGCATCGTCATCCGCCCGCCGGAAGAAGCCAAGATCGTCGCGGCGGAATCGATCATCGTCGGCAACACGGTG
This sequence comes from Mesorhizobium sp. M2A.F.Ca.ET.067.02.1.1, assembly GCF_004023285.1. NCBI lineage: Bacteria > Pseudomonadati > Pseudomonadota > Alphaproteobacteria > Hyphomicrobiales > Phyllobacteriaceae > Mesorhizobium > Mesorhizobium sp. M2A.F.Ca.ET.067.02.1.1. Next base: position 888 of record NZ_RZSB01001043.1, on the reverse strand, counting down.
CTCTATGGCGCCACCGAGGGCGAGGCTTACTTCGCCGGTGTCGCCGGCGAGCGCTTCGCCGTGCGCAATTCGGGCGTGGCGGCTGTCGTCGAGGGCGTCGGCGACCATGGCTGCGAATACATGACCGGCGGCATCGTGGTCGTGCTCGGCAAGACCGGGCGCAACTTCGCGGCCGGCATGTCGGGCGGCGTCGCCTATGTGCTGGACGAGAAGGGCGATTTCGCCGAACGCTGCAACATGGCGATGGTCGAGCTGGAGCCGGTCCCGGAAGAGGACGATTTGATGGAGAAGCTGCTCCATCACGGCGGCGACCTCGACCACAAGGGCCGCGTCGACGTGTCGGGCGACATGACCAGCCATGACGAGGAACGGCTCTACCAGCTGATCTCGAACCACGTGCATTACACCGGCTCGGTGCGCGGCCGCGAGATCCTGGACGACTGGCAGAACTTCCGGCCGAAATTCCGCAAGATCATGCCGGTGGAGTATCGCCGCGCCCTGATCGAGATGGAACGCATGCGCATGAGCGTGGCGGCGGAATAGGCATCGGGCATGGCCGGAAAGATGACTTTCCGGCCGGCATCCTCACCAACAATCCTGACCCCGAGAGCATGATCCCGCAAAGTGGGAACTCGGCGAAGGTCATGCTCCAGCAAGGTGCGGTTGCCATGGCGGCCTTATGGGGTTAACGGGTGCGCGACAAAAGCGTGCCTTCGGACAGCAGGGACTGGACTATGGGCAAGGTAACAGGCTTCCTCGAGATCGACCGGCAGGTGCACAAGTACCAGCCGGCCTCCGACCGCATCCGGCATTTCCGCGAATTCACGCTGCCGATGTCGGACAAGGAGGTCGAGAAACAGGCCGCGCGCTGCATGGATTGCGGCATTC
>NZ_RZSB01001042.1:0-1627 GCF_004023285.1 Mesorhizobium sp. M2A.F.Ca.ET.067.02.1.1 | reverse complement strand
CCACTCCATGCTGACGCAGTCGGAGCTTGTTGTGGACACATGACCAGCGCGACAGACGACGCGATCAGATCACGCCGGCGACACACCCTCCTTGCCGCTCCGCATTCGCGGAGCGGGTTAGTCCAAGCAGGTTTATGCCGACCGCAGAACTATGCCGAACGGGCGCGTTTCCGCCAACGTTTTTCATGACTTAGCCGCTGCAGGTTCGGCATAGATTAGGGTCTCTCCGTCGCGATTGGCGCGAAGGAGAGGACACATGAACGCAAGTGACTATCTGCAACGCAGCACGCTTTATCGGAAGCTGATTCACGGCCCCTATGGCGAGTTTTCACGGGTTTACGCGGCCCGATTGTCTGACCAAGGCTTGGGTCGGCAATGCACCTGGCGATCGCTCAGCCTGTTTCGAGACCTGATGGACTGGCATGTTGGCAATGGACATGATCCTCAGGATTTAAGCGAAGTTCACGTTGATCGGTTTCTCGAGCACCGTTTCAAACACTGGAGCCCCGACTCGGGCGATCGATCAGCGCTCCGGCGCTTGCTTGCCGCATTACGGGAAGAAGGCTTAATACCAGCCGCCGCGCCACTTGAGCGCACGGAGCACGAGCAGATTGTTGATGTGTTCGCGGCTTATCTCTCGAATGAGAGAGGACTCGCCGCCTCGACGGTGGAAAGTCATAAGCTGCTGTCACATCGATTCCTGCTGGAGGTCTGTCCGGCCGGCGCAGATGGGTTTGCAGCGCTCACCCCGGAGACCGTCATCGGTTATGTCGAGCGGCATGCCCTTGATGGTTCCGCCGACAGCGGCAAGGCGATGTGCGGCGTGGTGCGCGCCTTCCTGCGCTACTTGCATCTGAAGGGATTCATTTCCGTAGCCTTGGCCGATTGCGTGCCATCGATCCGCCGCTGGCGGCTTGCTGGCACGCCAACCTTCCTGCCGCCACAAAAGGTCCAGCAGGTTCTCGATGCCTGCGATCAAACCACGGCAATGGGGCTTCGGGACTATGCGGTTCTGATGGTCCTGGCCAAGCTCGGCTTGCGCGCCAGCGAGGTTGCGGCGCTCAATCTTGACGACATCGACTGGCGGTCAGGCAAGATTCTTGTCCACGGCAAGGGGCGGCGGCAAGCCATGATGCCGCTACGCCACGATGTCGGCACAGCTATCGTCGCTTATATCCGGCATGGGCGACCAGCTCTACCGTGTCGCCGGTTATTTCTGCGAATGCTTGCTCCGCACGTCGGCTTTGCCTCAGGCTGCGCCATCACGATGATCGCGAAGGAGGCCCTCGAGCGGGCGGGTATTCACGGCTATGCGCACCACGGCGCGCACCTCTTCCGCCACAGCCTTGCGACCGACCTGCTGCGGTCGGGGGCCAGTTTTGCCGACGGCCAGTTGCTTCGTCACCGGAGCATCGACAGCACAAGGATCTATGCCAAGCTCGACATCGAGAAGCTGCGCGAACTGAGCCTGCCCTGGCCGGGAGGTGTCCAATGAGCCGTCTTCGAACAGCGCTCGAGCGCTATGTGGGCATGCGCCAGGGATTGGGATACAAGTATCATGGCCCCGCTCGACGGTTGTCGGATTTCGTCACCTTTATGGAGGCTCGCGGCGCCGAGACCGTCACCA
>NZ_RZSB01001041.1:0-1627 GCF_004023285.1 Mesorhizobium sp. M2A.F.Ca.ET.067.02.1.1 | reverse complement strand
ATCCTCGACGCCTGGATCTTCGCCAATGGCAGCAAGGTCGATTGCGTCTGGGTGCATGGCAGAAAGCAGGTCAGCGGCGGCAGGCATGTCAAGCGCGACGCCGTTGCCAAGCGGTTCCGCGAAGTCATGACCGCATTGTCGCAAGGCTGAACAGGACCGTCCGATGAGCCTGGTCGAGACAGACGATGTCGATGGCGGCGAGATCCTATCGCTGCATCAGCGCATCCTCTCCGACATCCGTGAAAAGATCCTCTCGGGCGCGTGGGCGCCCGGGCATCGCATCCCCTTCGAGCACGAGCTGACGGCTCAATATAATTGCTCGCGCATGACGGTGAACAAGGCCCTGTCGCAGCTTGCCAAGGCCGGGCTGATCGAGCGCCGGCGCCGGTCCGGGAGTTTCGTGCGCCAGCCGCAGTCGCAAGCGGCGGTGCTGGAACTGCACGACATCAGGATCGAGGTCGAGGCGCTCGGCCTGCCCTATCGCTACGAGCGACTGGAACGCGTCAAGCGGCGCAGCAGCGCCGATGACCGCGCGTTGCTCGGGCTTGCCGCGCCAGGGCCGGTGCTGGCGCTGGAAGGCCTGCATTTTGCCGGCGAACGGCCGTTCGCGCTGGAGCAGCGGCTGATCAACCTTTCAGCCGTGGCCGAGGCCGGCGAGGAGGAATTCCTCGACATCGCGCCGGGCCCCTGGCTGATCGGCCGCGTGCCGTGGAGCGAGGCCGAACATCGCATCCGCGCCATGGCCGCCGACGAGAATATCGCCGATGCGCTCGACATCGACGCGAGCGCGCCCTGCCTGGTGGTCGAGCGCCGCACCTGGAGCGCTGAGCACCCGGTGACCCATGTACGCTTCATCTATCCGGCTGAGAGCCACACGCTGGTGGCGAGGTTTACCCCGTCGCAGGGATAGCGCCTGCGCTCCCTTCTCCCCTTGCGGGAGAAGGTGGATCGGCGCGCAGCGCCGAGACGGATGAGGGGGTGTTCCAGCGGAGCGAGACATTGGCTTTCCCTGGAGCACCCCTCATCCGGCCGCTTCGCGGCCACCTTCTCCCACAACAAGGGGAGAAGGAAGGCCGCACTACAGCGCCGCCGTCACAATGATCTCGACCAGATACTCCGGCGTGGCGAGCTTGGCTTCACCCGTCGCACGCGCCGGGGTGTGGCCCTGCGGCACCCACTTGTCCCATTCCGAATTCATCTCGGCGAAGGTGCCCATGTCGGCCAGCCAGACGATCGCCTGGACGATCTTGGTCTTGTCGGTGCCTGCCTTGGCCAGCAATTCGTCGATGGTCTTCAGGATGTCGCGCGTCTGCGAAGCGACGTTGCCGCCGGGCTGGCCAACCTGACCGGCCAGGTAGACGGTATTGCCGTGAATGACGATCTGGCTCATGCGCGGGCCGACATCGATGCGACGAATGCTCATTGAAGGTTCCTTCGTTTCTTGGACTCGGGCTTGTTTAGAGTCCGGACCGCCTTGGGGCAAGGCCGGTGGCCGCGAAACCAATTGAGCCAATTCTCGGTCTCCCCATCCGCGTACACGGCGAGTTGACCAGCCGTGTCACAATTCCGCCGGATCGCGATGTTGACTAATGTAATAACATCACATATCGACGAGCTACCCGATTTA
>NZ_RZSB01001040.1:0-1644 GCF_004023285.1 Mesorhizobium sp. M2A.F.Ca.ET.067.02.1.1 | reverse complement strand
GCCTTTTGTTAACCGGCAATCATGCCGAACACGGCTCCCACGCCGCCGCGAATGCCGGCACCCGGCTTTCCGTGCCGGTGCGGCCGCCGTTCAACGTGCTGAACCGGCCCTTCCTCACGGCCTTCAACGCGGCCTACCGCTGGAAAAAGGGCAAGTCCGCGGTCCCACGCCAAGCGGGCTATCAGGGCTTCTTCTTTCCGCTCGACGGCGTCCGCGACTGGAACCGGCTCTACGGGCCGCGCGGGCTTTTCCAGCACCAGAGCGTGGTGCCGGAGGAGAAGGCCCGCCGCATCGTGCCCGCGCTGCTCGAGGCGGCGCGACGGGCGGGGCAGGGATCGTTCCTGACGGTGCTCAAGCGCTTCGGCGATGTCCGCTCGCCGGCGCTGCTGTCGTTCCCGCGGCCGGGCTACACGCTGACGCTCGATTTCCCCAACCGGGGTGAAAGGACGTTGCGGCTGCTTGCCCAGCTCGACCGCATCACGGTTGAGGCGGGCGGGGCGGTGAACCCCTACAAGGATGCCCGGATGGGGCCTGAGACATTCGCCGCATCGTTCCCGCATTGGCGACGGATGGAGGCGCTTCGCGACCCGGCTTTCCTATCAAGCTTCTGGGCGCGTACCGCCAAGAGACTGGAGATCGGACAAGGAAGAGCTGAGGCCGCGGAATAGGTAAAAGTCGAATAGATCATGGTAAACAAAGTGTTACGCCATGGTTTACTTAAAACACTGGTGTGGGTTCACGAAATATTGGCAGGTTTGTAATAGGACCGCCCAAGGGGGCGGGGTGGCAACAATGAAATACATAGTCTTCATTCTCTTCACGGTCATGACCAATGCCGCAGCGCAGCTGATGCTGAAGCAGGGCATGATGTCGATGGGGCCGATCTCCTTCGAAGGTGTCAATCCGCTCGTCAGGCTGCTGCAGATCGTGTTCAGCCCATGGGTGTTCCTCGGTCTGTGCACCTTCGTCATCTCGATGGCGTCGCATCTCTATGTGCTGTCCAAGGTCGAGCTCAGCTTCGCCTATCCGTTCCTCAGCCTCGCCTATGTCGCCGTGGCGATCTTTGCCTATTTCGTCTTCCGCGAGGACCTCAATGGCTGGCGCATCGCCGGAATCGCCTGCATCTGCGTCGGCACGATCCTGATCGCCCAGAGTGGCAGAGAAATGGGTGGCCACGGGCATGAGGAGCAGACCGCTTCCATCGCCTCCGACAAAATCCAGACAAGCGAGATCGTTCGATGAGACATGTGATTTTCGGCGGCGACGGTTTCGTCGGCCGTCACCTTGCGCCCAAGCTCGTCGCCGATGGCGAGACTGTCGTCGTCGCCGACATCGTGAAGAGCGACCTGCCGCATTACCGTTCGATGCGCTTCATCACCTGCGATGTGACCGATCCGGCCCCGGTCGCGGCGGTCGGGCTCAAGGCGGACGATATGGTCTACAATCTGTCGGCCAAGATGCTGTCGCCGATCCAGGTGCGCGCCAAGCGGCATGATTTCTTCTTTCCAGTGAACTTCCACGGCACCGAGAACATCATCCAGGCGATGGACAAGGCCGGCGCCTCGAAGCTCGTCCACTACACGACCGACATGATCTACGGCCACACGGTGGTGCTGCCGATGACCGAGGACCATCCGGTCGCGC
>NZ_RZSB01000103.1:0-11677 GCF_004023285.1 Mesorhizobium sp. M2A.F.Ca.ET.067.02.1.1 | reverse complement strand
ACCGCGCACGGCAAACAGGAATTCCTCTCCAGGCTCCTGGCGCTCGACGATGACTTCGAATACCGCCACTTCGTCCCGGTCGAGATCATCGACGGCGGCGACAAGGTTGCCGCGCAGGTCGAGATCCATATGACGCGCCGTACCACCGGCGAGGAGCTCATCATGCGCACCGCCAATTTCTGGACGGTCCGCGACGGCGAGATCATCGAGATGGTGGAGTATTACGACACCGCGCTGGCGGCATCGGTGTTCTGAAAAAGATTTGGAGCGATCTGTCGGATCGCCTGTTGCCGCCTCGTCCTTGGGATGCCGACACGATGATGCCGGCATCAACCAGGGAGAATTGTCATGTCGGTACTGTCGTCCATCGGCCGCCTCGCCAACCGGTATGCCGAGGCGCGTGCCCGTCACCGCAGCGAGCGCATCCTGCTGTCGCTGCCCGCAGAGCTGCGCAAGGACATCGGCTTTCCGGAGATTTTCGAAACGCGCGAAAGCCGCCGCGCCAGCACCTTCTCGGCGAAGGTCATATAAAATGATGCTTTCAATGCGATTGTCCCGCGGCCGCGCGCCTTCAAGGCAAGGCGCTTAAGAAGAATTTCTGGAGGCATGTAGGATCGCCGCCGCTTCGTCCGTCCTTGGGCCGCAAGCCACGTCAAACCCGTGAAGAGGAACACGAATATGAACGACCAGACCCCGCCCCGCGCCAAGGTCCTTGGCGGACTGACCCCCTACCTGCAGGTCGACGGCGCCATCAAGGCCGCCGAATTCTACAAGAAGGCTTTTGGCGCGGAGGAAGTGTTCGCCTATCCGCCGGACGACAAGGGCCGCACCATGCATATCCATCTCTACGTCAACGGCTCGACGCTGATGCTGGGCGACGCCTATCCGGAACACGGCCATCCGCACCAGGCGGCGCAGGGCTATACGCTGCAGCTCCATCTCGGCAGCGACGACATCGACGCCTGGTGGAAGCGGGCGGTCGATGCCGGCTGCGAGGTCGTCACCCCGCTGCAGGTGATGTTCTGGGGCGACCGCTGGGGCCAGGTGAAAGACCCCTTCGGCATCGCCTGGGCGATGAACGCGCCGGTGAAGTGAGCCGTCCACCTCTCCTCCTGTCTGTGGGAGAGGTCGGATTGCCCCGATTTGCCCTTCGCAAATCGGCTGGCAATCCGGGTGAGGGGTAGCTTGGCGCCAGGCTGAGGCACCCTTCATCCAAGTCGGCGTTGCGCGCCGATCCACCTTCTCCCGCAAAGGGAGGAGGGAAAGCCGGGCCCAACCAAGGAGTTTCACCATGTCCTATGTCGACGGTTTCGTGATTGCCGTGCCGAAGGCAAATCTCGACGACTACAAGAAGCTGGCCAACACCGCGGGCCCGATTTGGATGGAGCACGGCGCGCTCTCCTATGTCGAATGCATCGGTGACGACGTGCCCTATGGCGAGCTGACCTCGTTTCCGCGTGCCGTACAGGCGAAGGACGACGAGATCGTCATCTTCGCCTGGGTCGTCTACGAATCCAGACAGAGCCGCGACGCGGTCATGGCCAAGGTGATGGCCGATGAACGTCTCAAGATGGACTGGTCCGCCATGCCCTTCGATGGCAAGCGCATGATCTTCGGCGGCTTCCAGCCGTTCATCGAGCTTTGATCACAGCCTATCGGTCGTCATCCACGGGCGGAGCAGGAGCGGAGCTCCTGCGCAGACCCGAGGATCCATGCCGTGACTTGGAAGCGCCGCGGCGGTCCAGAATTCTGCACCGTTGCACGTTTCGATCGAGGTAACGGCATGGATTCCAGGGTCTGCGCGCGTCGCTTCGCTCCTTGCTCCGCCCTGGAATGACGAGGTCGCGAGGTAGCGGCTAATCGCGGACCCCTGCGATGACTCAGAGCAAGCGGCCTGCCGGTTCAATGCTTGCTCTATCCGTTCTGCAGCTTGTCCAGCAGCGGCTTCAGTCGATCCCCATACCGCTTCCACAGATCGACCGAGCCCTGATACATCGGCTGGCGCACCTGCGCGGCGGAAGCGGTGCGCACCGGCCGGTCCGTCTCGTGGAAGGACAGAACCTTGTCGTCCCAGGGCAGGCCGAGATGCGCCATCAGCGCCCGCGTCTGCCCTTCCTGGTCGGCGACGAAATCCTCATAGCGCACATCGTGCACGACGCCTGGCAGCACCTTGTGCCAATGCGCCATGATGTCGGTGTAGAGGTTATGGAAATCCGCGAGCTCGCCTAGGTCGTAGCCGTAACGATGGCTGTCGCCGCGGAAATGCACCTTGAAGATCGACAGGCACGTCGCCGCCGCGTCGCGCGCGCAATGGACGATCTTGGCCTTCGGCAGCATCATGTGCAGGAAGCCGACCAGCATGAAGTTCCCCGGCATCTTGTCGGTGACATGGCGGTAGCCCGGATAGCGGCTATGCAGCATGTCGAGATAGGCCTGACCCGCCTCGGCGAAGGCCTTGTCGGGCGTGTCGGCGATCCCGGCGGGGAATCCACCCGGCATGCTCATCGGAAACTGCTTTCCGACGGCCGTCTTCAAGATGTTCAACTCGCCGGCGCCATAGACCTGCGGATGGCTGGCGATGATCTGCTCGACCAGCGTGGTGCCGGAACGCGGCATGCCGACAACGAAGATCGGCGTGTCGGCTGAAATATCGCTTGTCCGGTGCTTCTCGAAGAAGGTCTTGTCGAAGGCCGCTTTCATCGCCTCGAATTCGCCGCGCGTGCGGACCGGATCGTAGTCGATGCCCTGGCGGCGGATGGCATTGCCCTCGGCGAAATAGTCGAAAGCGCGGCCATAGTCCTTGAGGTCGTCATTGACCTTGCCGAGACCGAAGGAAAGCTGCATGCGCGCCAGGCTGCCCTGTGGCGCCTTGGCATGCTCGGCCTCCATGCCGGCAAGCTCCTTGTCGCGTTCGGTCTGACGCTTGACCTGGGTCAAAAGCAGCCAGGCCTTGGCCATGCCGGGAACAACGGCCACCGCCTGTCGGGCAAGATCGGCGGCTTCGTCGAGCTTGCCCTTCTCCATCATGGCCACGCCCAGGCCGTAGAGCAGCTCGGCGTCCTTCGGCCGGATCGACAAGGACTCGCGGAACAGCTTGATCGCCTCATCCAGCCGCCCGGCCTCCTGCAGCGTTTCCGCAAGCCCGATGCGGGCGCGGACATGGAACGGGTTGCGGCCGATCGTGCCGCGAAAGATCTCCTCGGCGGCGTCGAACTGGCCGAGCTGCTTCAGCGACGAGCCGAGATTGTCGCGCGCGGCCAGTTGGTCCGGCTTGATATCCACCGCGCCGCGAAAGAAATCGACCGCGGCGGCGACCCGGCCGAGGTCGCGCATGACGGTGCCCATATTGTTGAGGAAGTCGGCATTCCTGGGCTGCAGCGTCACCGACTGCTCGATGAGCTCGAGCCCCTCCTCGCTGCGGCCGGTCTGGTGCAGCAGCAGTCCGAGGAATTGCAAGGCGGCGGCATGGTTCGGCTGCTGCCCCAGAACCTGCCGATAGAGCGCCTCGGCTTCCTGACGGCGCCCGGCCTGGTGCAGCTGCAGCGCCCGCTGCACATAGGGATCGAGCGGGCTGGCCGTTCCCGGCTTGCCGCCCGCATTCGCCGCTCTTCTTTGATCTCTGTTAATGGGAAACCTGCCGTGTTTGTTGGTCCGCCGGACCTAAGCCATGCGGGCAAGAGATTCAAGGCTAAGCAACACCACGCGCATTGCGGTGTCCATACCCGCCTGTTGAGCCGGACACCGCGTTGCTTTTCAGCACGGCCCGTCGCCGACGACGCGGTAATCCGCCGCGCGGGCCTCGCATGCGTTCGGGAAAGTGCGCACTTGCCCATGGCGCCTGGCGCAGACCGGGGCGTATTCGCGTGTGCAGAATGTCGGCTCGCCGCCACCACCGCCGTCGCGGCAAGGACCGTCGCGCAGGATGCGATACCCTTCCCGTTCGGCCAGGCAGGCATTGGCGAAGGTCTGGCGGTCGCCGCCGCGCCGGGCGCAGACCGGTTGGTATTGCATGGTGCAGAGCTGCGGATGCGGCCTGGGCGGGCGCGGCCGGGGCCCATCGTCGACGACCACCGTACAGGCCGCCAGCAGCGCGGACAGGATGAAAATGACAGCGGCCTGACGCGAGATCGCAAGAAACCGCATCTGTCCCTCCTTCATCCCGACCCGGTGATGCCAACTCGCGACATCCTCGCATTCCCCGCGGCAAACGCAACCACCGTTTGTGGCGCCCCCAGGCCCTTGGCCGACAGCCCCGCTCTGGCCCATGCTTGGCCCCTCTCTGGCCGATGACCCGTGCCGGCACGGGGTCTACTCGAAGCCCAGCGTTGGACGCGCCGCGGGCCGCCCGCGACCGTCGTCTTGCAACCATCACGTTTCCGTGTAATAAATTTCCCCGTTCGGGCATTTGCGACCCGGAGAGCGGAACGTTTTGGACGACCTTTCCCCGATAAGTGTGAATCTCTGACAACCCCGTTTTTCGGCGGGGGGTTTGACCATGCGCGAATGCATGACCGCCGAAGCAACCACCGGGATTTGCCCAAGGCGCGAGGCAGCGGGCAAACCACAAGACTGACACGGGTGAAGGAGTTTCCCCAATGGCCCAGACCGGTACCGTAAAGTTCTTCAACGCCACCAAAGGCTTCGGCTTCATCACGCCGGATGGCGGCGCCAAGGACGTGTTCGTCCATATTTCCGCGATCGAGGCATCCGGCCTGCGCACGCTGGTCGACGGCCAGAAGGTCACCTTCGACGTCGAGCCGGACCGCATGGGCAAAGGCCCGAAGGCGGTCAACCTGCGCGCCGCCTGATCGGCGCAATCGCCTGTCCTTTGCGGATGCAATGATGCGGCAGGATCCTGAACGGGCTTTTGGACAGGCTCGAAATTGCGAAGGCGCGACGGAACCGTCGCGCCTTTTTCGCGCGCAAATGCTTGGATCGGCAGGCGAAAACTTTCTCTTGCCGATGACGCTAAAATAAAGGACAAATTTCCTCTCGGGCAATTTGCCGGCCCGAGACTTGACTTGATGGGATCAAAGGAGTTTCCCATGCCGCAGACCGGCACCGTCAAATTCTTCAACCATGCCAAGGGCTTCGGCTTCATCACGCCCGACGATGGCGCAAAGGATGTCTTCGTCCACATCTCGGCCGTGCAGGCGTCGGGCCTTCCCGGTCTTGAGGATGGGCAGAAAGTGACATTCGACACCGAGCCGGACAAGCGCGGTAAGGGTCCGAAGGCCGTCAATCTGTCGATCGGCTGAGCCGGCTCACGACGGATCCGACGGAGGCTATGTCAGGCGGGGCGCTCCCGCCCGGTATCGGGCTGTGCCCAAGCCTCGAAAAACCGCCAGGCCACGAAAAATCGTTTACGCCGATTTCCGTTCAGCCTCCGTTCAGCCACGGTCTTCTATTAACCTTTTCTAAAGCCGGTCCGTATCCCCAAAAAAATGCGCGGGCCGGCGCGAAGGAGACCGAAGATGAACCGTTTTCTCAAGACCGCCATCCTGAGCGTTGGCATTGCCGCGACCACCCTGGCCACCTTCTCGGCGGCCAATGCTGACGACTGGCGCTGGCACCATCATCGCCATCATAACGGCGACGCTCTTGCCGCTGGCGTTGTCGGCCTCGCGGCCGGCGCCCTGATCGGCAGCGCGCTCAGCAACCCCGGACCACGCTATTACGAACCGGCCTATGGTGACGACTACTATGTCGATCGGCCGGTGCGCCGCTACTACGTGCAGCAGCCGCGTGTCGTCTATGCCGACCGCTATGCCGAGCCGTGGACCCGCGGCTGGTATGAGTATTGCTCGGACCGCTACCGCACCTTCAACTCGCGTACCGGCACGTTCACCGGCAATGATGGCGAGCAGCATTTCTGCGTCGCCAACTAGGCGGAGCTTTTGAGCACCGCCTGGGTTCCCTGCCCAGAAAAGCGCCGCCTCCAGCGGCGCTTTTTCTTTGCATGCGGGTCAGGTGAGAAAGGGATTGGTCCGCCGTTCGTCGCCGAAACGGCTGCCCGGTCCATGGCCGCAGATGAAGCCGATATCGTCGCCAAGCGGCAGAAGCTTGTCCTTGATCGAGGCGATCAGCGCGGCGTGGTCGCCGCCAGGCAGATCGGTGCGGCCGATCGAGCCGCGGAACAGCACGTCACCGACATGCGCGAACTTGGCCGCGCGGTTGTAGTAGACGACATGGCCCGGCGCGTGCCCCGGGCAATGCAGCACTTCGAACACGTGATCGCCGAAGGACACCGTCTCGCCTTCGGTGAGGAAGCGGTCCGGCACGCAGTTACGCACCGGATCGGTCAGGCCGAAGCGCTTGGCCTGGTTCTCGAGATTGGCAAGCAGCGGCTTGTCGGCTTCGTGCGGGCCGATAATGTCGATGCCCAGCGCATCCTTCAACTCCATCGCGCCGCCGGCATGGTCGATATGGCCATGCGTGATCCAGATCGCGCCGGCCTTGATGGCATTGTCCTTCAGCACCTTGAGCACCTGGTCAATATCGCCGCCGGGATCGACGACGACGCCGTTCTTGTCGTCCATGTCGAACAGGATGGTGCAGTTCTGCTGGAACGGCGTGACCGGCACGATGCCGGCATTGAGCTGACCCATGGCTTTCCTTTCTCGAGCAATTCCAGGAAAAGTCCGAACCGCTCCGGTTGTCGCCCTGATGTAGACAGGCCGGCAAACGCCGTCCACTGCCGGCCGGCATAAATATCCCGGCAACGAAAATGGGCGGCCGAAGCCGCCCATTTGAAAGCCTGAAGCGGCAGGCCTTACTTCTTCATCGCACCCATGACCGCGCCGATGATGGCGGTCAGGATCGCGCCGCCGCCGGCGCCGCCGACGATGTTCTGCACGTTGAGCGCGCTGCCAAGTCCGCCTGCCGCGGCCGCCGCCGGATCGACCGTGCCGCCGCCGAGAAGGCTGCCGAGAATGGCCGCCCCGGCGACGCCGCCGATGGCACCGCCGAGGATTTTGGGAAGCTGACCCAACGCCGCCTGCTTGAGCGCCGCGCCGACCGCTTGGCCACCGATGACACCCGTAATCACCTGTATAACGATCGCAACGAGCGTGTTCGTATCCATGTAACTAGTCCCTCCATAGCCGCCTGCCTCCAAGGGCCGACACCGTCATGAGACGCCGAACCGTCCGAAAGTCAAATGCATGAAAGCTTAAATAAAAAGGGCGGCCCGAAAACCGCCCCTATTGCACAAAAAGCTGTGACTATCGCTATTCTGCGGCGATCGCGTGCTTTGGTTGCACTGCAGCAGAATAGTCGTTCATCAAGGTCTTGGCGATCTCGCCAACCTCGAATCGGTATGGACCGATCTCCGAAACCGGTGTTACCTCGGCCGCGGTACCGGTCAGGAAGCATTGCTCGAAACCTTCGAGATCTTCCGGCATGATGGCGCGCTCGATCACTTCGAAACCACGATCCTTGGCCAGGCCGATCACCGTGCGGCGGGTGATGCCGTCGAGGAAGCAGTCGGGCGTCGGCGTATGGATCTTGCCGTCCTTGACGAAGAAGATATTGGCGCCGGTGGCTTCCGCCACCTGGCCGCGCCAGTCGAGCATCATGGCGTCGGCATAGCCCTTGGCCTCGGCAGCATGTTTGGACAGCGTGCAGATCATGTAGAGGCCGGCGGCCTTGGACTTGGACGGCGCGGTGCGCGGATCGGGCCGTCGCCATTCGGCGACATCGAGACGGATGCCCTTGAGCTTCTGCGCGGGATCGAAATAGCTCGGCCATTGCCAGATGGCGATGGCGCAATTGATGCGGTTGTTCTGCGCCGAGACGCCCATCTGCTCGCTGCCGCGCCAGGCGATCGGACGCACATAGGCGTCCTGAAAACCCTGCTTCTTCAAAAGCGTCCGGCAGGCCTCGTCGATCTCGGCGACCGGATAGGGAATCTTGAAGCCCAAGAGGCGTGCCGATTCATGCAGACGCTCATTGTGCTCGGTCAGCTTGAAGATCTGGCCGCCGTAGGCGCGCTCGCCCTCGAAGACGGCGCTGGCATAGTGCAGGCCGTGGGTCAGCACATGGATCTTGGCGTCGGCCCATTTGACGAACTCGCCGTTCATCCAGATGAAGCCGTCCAGTTGATCGAAGGGAACGGATGCCATGGAAACCTCCCGCGGGCGGGTGCCCGCAAATCGTTATGTTTTTTATAGCCTTCGTGCCGGCCCCATCACAGGATCCGAACAGGATCCGAAACGCTGGCCAGTGCTTGGAAGCGTAGGCGGATATTCAATTCGTGGCAAACTCAGGAAGTTCCGGAAAAACGGCTTCCGCTTGCCTTTTCGTTCGCAATCCGCCGAAAAGCTTGTCAAAAATTATCATTGCCCGGGAATTACGTCAATAGTACTGACATAATTCCCGCCTCGCATGGAGAAATTGATGACGAGACCCGCAGCCGGAAAACCGATCAGGACGGCGATCGCCGATGAGGACGGCATCGACTTCGCCATCATCGAACTGTTCTTTTTCGCCTATCGCGATTTCACCTCCGACCCGGACCAGATCCTCGCGGACTATGGCTTCGGCCGCGCCCATCACCGTGTGCTGCACTTCGTCAACCGCAGGCCGGGCCTCACCGTCGCCGAGCTGCTCGATGTGCTGAAGATCACCAAGCAGAGCCTTGCGCGGGTTTTGAAGCAGCTGATCGACACCGATCATATCGTCCAGGTGCAGGGCCCGCGCGACCGCCGGCAGCGCGAGCTCTACCCGACCGCCAAGGGCCGCGCGCTGGCCTTGGCATTGGCGCGGCCACAGTCGCGCCGCATCCGTGCGGCATTGGAGGATTCCGGAGCCACCGAACGCGCCACGATCGAGCGATTCCTGGAAGCGATGGTCAATCCGGAACTAAGAGCGCAGATCGACATTGTGCCTGCGCAAACATCGGGGAAGAACCATGGAGACCATTGAGAAGGTCGATCATCCGGCCGCGCCCGACGATGACGCGCCGCATCTTCTGGTCGTTGACGACGACACGCGTATCCGCAACCTGCTCAAGCAGTATCTGTCCGAGAATGGCTTTCGCGTCACTGTCGCTGGCAATTCCGGCGAAGCCAGGCGCAAGCTCGCCGGCCTCGACTTCGACCTTCTGGTGCTCGATGTCATGATGCCGGGCGAAACCGGCGTCGATCTCACCAAGGCGCTGCGGGCCGAGAAGAACGTGCCGATCCTGATGCTGACGGCGCTGTCCGAGACCGACAGCCGCATCAGCGGGCTGGAAGCCGGCGCCGATGACTACCTGCCGAAACCGTTCGATCCGCGCGAGCTGATCCTGCGCATCAACAACATCCTGCGCCGTGGCGGCCCGGCCGCAACGCCGAAGGTGGAACAGCTGGTGTTCGGGCCCTACACGTTCCAGATCGCCAAGCGCGAATTGAAGCGCGGCGGCGAGGCGCTTAAGCTGACCGACCGCGAGCAGGAGATCCTCGCGATCTTCGCCGCGCGGGCGGGCGAGACCATACCGCGCCATGAGCTGGTCGGCGATGAATCGGATGTCGGCGAGCGCACCATCGACGTGCAGATCAACCGGCTGCGCCGCAAGATCGAGCGCGATCCGTCCAATCCGGTGTGGCTGCAGACGGTGCGCGGTATTGGGTATCGGCTCAGCGTCGAATAGACTACCGTCGAAGGCCCTTTGCTGAACAGGCCATCGACGAGCGGAAGGCGAATGGCGACCACGCAACTGGAACAGCCGAAAGGGAGCGGCCCCGGCGACCTCGCGCTGCGGACGCTGAGGGCGATGCCGCGCGCCTGGAACCGGTTCTGGCGCTTGATCGCGCTCTACATGCCGAAGCGGCTCTACGCCCGCTCGCTGATCATCGTCATCGCGCCGATGATCCTGCTGCAGTCGGTGATCGCCTTCGTCTTCATGGAACGCCATTGGCAGACGGTCACCCAGCGCCTGTCGCAGGCGACGATCTCGGACATTGCTGCCGTCATCGACATGATGGAGACCTATCCGCACGACGCTGACTACGCCAACATCATCCGCATCGCCCAGGACCGCATGCAGTTGAAAGTGGATCTGCTGCCGCCAGATCCGTTGCCGCCGCCCGGCCCGAAGCCGTTCTTCTCGATCCTCGACGAGGCGCTGTCGTCGGAGATCACGAGACAGATCAACCGTCCGTTCTGGATCGACACGGTCGGCAACTCGAACGTCGTCGAGGTCCGCGTCCAGCTCGAAGGCAAAGTGCTGCGCGTCTTCGTGCGGCGCAGCCAGGCTTATGCCTCGAATACGCATATCTTCCTGATCTGGATGGTCGGCACCTCGCTGGTTCTGCTGATGATTGCCATTCCCTTCCTGCGCAATCAGATCAGGCCGATCCTGACGCTCGCCGAGGCCGCCGAGAGTTTCGGCAAGGGCCGGCCGATGCCGCGCGATTTCCGCCCGCGCGGCGCCGAGGAGGTTCGCCGCGCCGGCTTCGCCTTCATCCAGATGCGTGAGCGTATCGAGCGCCAGATCGAGCAGCGCACCGCCATGCTGACCGGCGTCAGCCACGACCTCAGGACCATCCTCACCCGCTTCAAGCTGCAGCTGGCCCTGGCCGGCGGCAAAGCGGAGACCAAGGCCGCGCTGAACCAGGACATCGACGACATGCAGTCGATGCTGGAAGGCTATCTCGCCTTTGCCCGTGGCGAGTCCGCGGAGGACACCGGACGCTTCGACCTCAACGCCTATTTCCAGAAGCTCGGCGAGGAAGCGCAATTGCGTCGCTGCCAGCTCACGACGACGCTGGCCGGCGATCCGGCCGTGCATGTGCGGCCGAACGCCTTTGCCCGTTTGCTTTCGAACGTCATCGGAAACGCTTTCCGCTATGCCAAAACCGTCGAGGTCCACGCCGATCACGCTCGCGGCTCGCTCACCGTCACCATCGACGACAATGGGCCGGGTATCGCGCCCGACAAGCGTGAAGAGGTGTTCAAGCCATTCCTGCGATTGGACGAGGCGCGCAACCTGGATGCCAGCGGCACCGGACTTGGCCTGTCGATCGCCCGCGACATCGCCCGCAGCCATGGCGGAGACATCAGCCTCGAGGACAGTCCGCTCGGCGGCCTGCGCGCCGTCATCAAGGTGCCCGCCTAGCCAGAGCATGATCCCGAACCGACCTTCGTTTCGGACAAGATCATGCTCAATCAAAAAGCAGCTTCATCCGCCCGTCATGAAATCATGGTGAAGAGCGCGCATGAAGCGCGCGACTCTTGTTGATTCGGCTCTGCCGCCCCGCTTCGATCCCGCCCCTGCCCGGGTGCGCTGGAGCGAGGCGCGAGCTGCCGCCTGGCTGCCGTTCCGGCACCGCGCCGGCGCGTCCAGGAGTTATCGCGGCGATGGACCGTCATACGTAGCGGGATCGCCATGCGCATCCTGATGGTCACCGACGCCTGGCGGCCGCAGGTCAATGGCGTGGTGCACACGCTCGAACGCCTCACCGAGGCGCTGAAGCCCTTCGACGTCGAGCTCGACTTCCTGACGCCGAACCTCTTTCGCACCTTGCCGATGCCGACCTATCCCGACATCCGGCTCGCGTTGACGACGCCGGGTCATGTGGCGCGCCGGATCGAGGCCGCCAAGGCCGACCACATCCACATCGTCACCGAGGGTCCGCTCGGCATCATGGCGCGCCGCTATTGCCGCAAGGCCGGCCGCCCCTTCACCACCAGCTAC
>NZ_RZSB01001039.1:0-1646 GCF_004023285.1 Mesorhizobium sp. M2A.F.Ca.ET.067.02.1.1 | reverse complement strand
GTCTTCATGACGAAGGTGAACGACTTGTCCTGGTAGTAGGTGATGACGACCGGGATCGGCGACCCCTTCTCGAGCTCCTGCGTCTGCGCGTTGAACGCCTTGCAGAATTCCATGATGTTGATGCCGCGCTGACCAAGCGCCGGGCCGATCGGGGGCGACGGCGTGGCCGAGCCCGCGGCAACCTGGAGCTTGAGCTGGCCTGCAACTTTCTTAGCCATCTCTATTCCTGCCTTTTCTCATGCCGGCCCATTAGCGGGACACCGGCGGTTGCAGTCTGGTGGTGCGGTTCCGACGGCCGGCTATGCCGCCTTCGCCTCCCACCCGTTCATGCGGCGCCTTAAGCGACCGCCCCGACGCCTTACGGCGCGGATCCCGACGCCTTGCGGCGCGGGTTGTGCCGACGCCTTGCGGCGCGGCTAACCGGATCAGCCCTTTTCGACCTGTCCGAATTCCAGATCGACGGGCACGGCGCGCCCGAAGATCGAAACTTCCACCTTGAGGCGGGCCCGCTCCTCGTCCACTTCCTGGACGACGCCGTTGAACGACGCGAACGGACCATCCGAGACGCGGATCGCCTCGCCGATCTCGAAGGTGACCGAGGGCTTCGGCCGCTCGACGCCTTCCTGGACCTGGTTCAGGATGCGCTGCGCCTCGGTCTCGGTGATCGGCACGGGCTTGGAGTCGCCCAGGAAGCCGGTCACTTTCGGCGTGTTCTTGACCAGCGAGAACACGGCGTCCGTCAGGTTGGCCTTCAGGAGCACATAGCCCGGGAAGAACTTGCGCTCGGCATCGACCTTGCGGCCACGGCGGATCTCGACGACCTTCTCGGTCGGCACCACGATCTGCTCGATCTCGCCGGCCAGGCCCTTCTGCTTGGCCTTGTTCTCAATGTCCTCGGCGACCTTCTTCTCGAAGTTCGAATAGGCGTGGACGATATACCAGCGCGCAGTCATTTCCCGACCTCTCCGTAAACCGCCGAATTAATGCCCGAGACCCAGGATCCACTCGATCGCATAGCCCATCAGAATGTCGGCTGCGAAGAAGAAGAGCATCGCGATCACCGCGAACACCAGGACCATCACGGTCGAGATCATGGTTTCGCGCCGCGATGGCCATGTCACCTTGGCCGTCTCCGCGCGAACCTGCTGGAGAAAGGTGAAGGGATTAGTGGTTTTCGAAGCCATGTACCGCCTGTTTTCAAGACCCGTTGGCCGGGCCTCCTGGATGATCCCGCTGGCCGGGACGTGCCGCCTGGGCTTCATGCGGTGCGAATCAGCGCCGCTATTTCACCCACGCAAATCAGACGCGTAAAGCCGGCTTCCCAGCTCCACGCGTCGCGTGTCTGTCTTGTCTACATAAAACCGATTCTTAATCCACGCAAGTGGCAAGGGTCCGCTTTATGTCCTAGCGCCGCCTCGGAACCATCCAGTCGTCCCGTCCCGGCTATGCGGGGCTTATGCCCGAATTTTCCCTATATGGCAAGCTACCCGGCCATTTTCAAATACCGGGCTGGGTTTTGCGTTATGTGGACGCGGCCAGGCGGTATCGCTGCGCATCGCTTGGCATCCATGCCTGTGGCATGCTTTCTTGGAGCGATGACTGAGCCGACGCAAGAACAGGTTGAGCAGCTTACCATTGCCTTCGAA
>NZ_RZSB01001038.1:0-1648 GCF_004023285.1 Mesorhizobium sp. M2A.F.Ca.ET.067.02.1.1 | reverse complement strand
GCATGGTGTTCGGCTTTTTCCCGGCGCTGCGCGGCGCCCGCCTCGATCCGATCGACGCGCTGCGGCACGAATAGCACCCGGCATCGCTCGGCTCTGTTGCCGCAAATCCTGCGGTGATAAAGCGGTCTCCTGGGAAACCTTGAAGGGGACGGACGAAATGAGCAGGAAGGCGCGTGTGATCCTCGTGGCAATTGTCGTCGAGGCGTTCCTGGGCGGCATCTGGTGGTATCTGGCCCGCTTCGGTCTGGCCAATCCCGACCGCGTCGCGCCCAATTTCCAGGAAGTCGTCGGCCAGACAACGGGCATGGCGATGGGCGCGCTCCTCGGCCTCTGCTTCATCCTGTTCTTCGTCGCGGCGCGTAATGACCGCAAGGCATTGCCGCAGAAGGAGCGGCTCTGAGCGCCGCGAGAGAATGGAGTCGCGGACTGCCTGTCAAAACGGCAGCCGCGCGTTCTCCTTGACCTCCTTCATCACAAAGAAGGTCCTGGTTTGCCGGACGCCCGGCAACGCGATCAGCTTCTGGCCGTGCAGCTTGTTGAAATCCGCCATGTCGCGCACCCGTATCTTCAACAGATAGTCGAAGTCGCCGGCCACGAGATTACAATCCAGGACCTCCTTGAGCTTGAGGGCGGCCTCCTCGAAAGCGGCGAAACTTTCCGGTGTCGAGCGATCGAGCACGACGCCGACCATGACCAGCGCGCCGAGCCCGACCGCGGCGGGCGCGATCTCCGCCCTGACTCCGGTGATGTAGCCCTCCTCGAACAGGCGTTGCGTGCGCCGATGGCAGGTGGCGGCGCTGACATTCACGCGCGCTGCCAGCTCGGCATTGGTCAGCCGCCCCTCGGCCTGCAGGACTCGCAGGATTTTGATGTCGATGCGGTCGAAAATATGATCGGAAGATTCTTCCATTTTTATCGGTTCCAATGGACGATTAAATGAACCTTAGCGCACTTCTTTGCGGAAGCCCAAAAAGCAGCGGCCCTCTTCGAGAGCACCTTTCGCCGCAATTCGTCTATTCTTTGCCTATCCAAACGAACACTGCGGGAGGCAGGTCGATGTCACTTCTCGAAAAATTTCAACGGTATCCACTGACCTTCGGCCCGACGCCGATCGAGCATCTGCCGCGTCTCAGCGCGGCGCTTGGCGGCAAGGTGCGGGTCTATGCAAAGCGTGATGACTGCAATTCCGGGCTGGCCATGGGAGGCAACAAATTGCGCAAGCTCGAATATATCGTGCCCGATGCGATCGCGTCGGGCGCCGACACGCTGGTGTCGATCGGCGGCGTGCAGTCGAACCACACGCGCATGGTCGCCGCGACGGCCGCCAAGATCGGTATGAAATGCGTGGTCATCCAGGAGAAATGGGTGCCGCACTACGATGCGGTCTACGACCGGGTCGGCAATATCCTGCTGACGCGCCTGATGGGAGCCGACAGCCGGCTCGTCGACGATGGTTTCGACATCGGCATCCGCAAGAGCTGGCAGGATGCGATCCAGTCAGTCAAGGATGCAGGCGGCAAGCCCTACCCCGTTCCTGCCGGCGCCTCGGTGCACAAGTTCGGCGGTCTGGGCTATGTCGGCTTCGCCGAGGAGGTGGCGAAACAGGAAGTCGAGCTCGGTTTCAAATTCGACTACATCATCGTCCGCG
>NZ_RZSB01001037.1:0-1650 GCF_004023285.1 Mesorhizobium sp. M2A.F.Ca.ET.067.02.1.1 | reverse complement strand
CGGCCGCATCGGCGCCATCCGCGACGCGCTCGATGCCAACGGGTTCCAGGACGTGGCGATCATGTCCTATGCGACGAAGTTCGCCTCCGCCTTCTACGGCCCCTATCGCGAGGCGGTCGGCACCGCCGGCCTGCTCAAGGGCGACAAGAAGACCTATTACATCGACCACGCCAATTCCGACGAGGCGGTGCGCGAGGCCGAGCAGGACCTCGCCGAAGGCGCCGACATGCTGATGGTGAAGCCGGGTCTCCCCTATCTCGACATCATCCGTCGGCTGAAGGACGAGTTCCAGATGCCGACTTTCGCCTATCAGGTGTCGGGCGAATATTCGATGATCAAGGCAGCGGCCGCCAATGGCTGGATCGACGGCGAGAAGGCGATGCTGGAATCGCTGCTTTCGCTGAAGCGGGCGGGCTGCGACGGCGTGCTGACCTATTTCGCGCCGACCGTGGCGGAGATGCTGAAGGGGTAAGCCGCCAAACCGGCAAGCAGCGGCGCCATTGATCAGCCTTCAGAATTCCACGTCGAGCTCGACGATCTCATCTGGCTCGGCGAGCGCGCCTTCGGTCCATTCCCGCATCAGCGGCCAGGCAAAGACCGTCTCGCAGTAGGCGGCGAGTGGCGCTTCGAAGTCAACCGCATAGGTGCGGAAGCGGGTGCAGACCGGAGCATACATGGCATCGGCCATGGTGGGCCATGCCCCGAACAGCCACGGTCCACCATAGGTCGTCAGACATTCCGACCAGATCGCCTTGATCCGCTCCACGTCGGGCCGCGCGCCGGAAAAGATCTTGAAGCTCTTGTGCCTCGCCTTGAGGTTCATCGGCAGTACCGAGCGCAGGTTGTGGAAGCCCGAATGCATTTCGCCCGACACCGCGCGGCAATGGGCGCGCGCCACGCGCTCGGCTGGCAGCAGGCCGGCGCCCGGCACCGTCTCCGCAAGGTATTCGGCGATGGCCAGCGTATCCCATACGGTGACGCCGTCATGCGTCAGCCGCGGCACCAACACCGATGGCGACAGGAGCAGCAACTCCTGCCGCTGCTCCGGATCATCGATGTCGACGCGCTCCTCCTCAAACTCCAAACCGGCCATGCGGCACAGCAGCCAGCCGCGCAGGGACCATGACGAGTAGTTCTTCGACGAGATCGTCAGCGTCGCCTTCGTCGCGCTTTCCGGCCTCGCCGCAACCGCCTTCGCCGCCTTGGCCATGTCGTGGAACCTCCAAGCCTTTCGCCGGCAACAATCCTCTCGCAATGCAAAATAAATTGCACTAGCTTTTTTGCACTGCACGATGGGCTGTCAGCGGAACGAGGCGCAATGCTTTACCAGGCCTACCAGCTCCAGGACGACCTCATAGCTCCGGCGCGCATGCTTGCCGAACTGACGAGTTCCGCGACGGGCGGGATGGCGCTCGGCGACGCCGCCAAACGGCGCATCGCGGCCGGGCTGGAGATGATCGCCCGTTTCAGGCTCACCCATACGCGGCCCGATTTCGGCATCGAGACTGTCAGGGTCGGCCACCGCGAGGTGCCGGTCGCCGTCGAAACGGCGCTCACCCTGCCCTTCGGCAAACTGCTGCGCTTTGCCAAGGACATCGACGCCCGCCAGCCGAAGGTCATGGTGGTCGCGCCCCTGTCCGGACATTTCTC
>NZ_RZSB01001036.1:0-1652 GCF_004023285.1 Mesorhizobium sp. M2A.F.Ca.ET.067.02.1.1 | reverse complement strand
GCGGAAGGCCGATCAAGACTCGCCGGCCTCGATCAGCATATGCCGCGCCCGCCTCGATTGGACAATCCAGTTGTAGGCAGCGCCCAGCGCCATCAGCACCGCTGTGCCCAGAAACACCGAGCGCATGCCGAAATGCCCGCCGACGAAGCCGCCGGACAGCGGCCCCGCGACTTGGCCGACATATTGCGCCGAGATTGCCAGGCCAAGCACGTTGCCACCGATCCCGTCGGGGATATTGTGCCGGATGACGCTGGTGATGCAGGGCAACAATCCGCCCAGCGCCAGGCCCATCAGGAAGCGCAGGCCGATCAATTGCCAGCCATTGGTGACGAAGGCTTGCGGGATAAGCAGCAAGGCCGAGACGGCAAGGGCGCCGACCACGACGTTCCAGTGGCCGACGCGGTCGGCGAGCTTGCCCAGCCAGGACGAGGACAGGATGGTGCCGAGCGCGGCCGCCGACATGACGACGCCGGCGACCATGGTCACTTTGCTCTGGTCATCGACGAGCTGCTGTACATAGACGGTGATGATCGGCTCGATCGACATGGTGGCGAAGGCGAGCAGCATGCCCGTTGCCAGCATGGCGACGATCGGCCGTTTGTCGGGGATCTGCGACCAGTCGCTTTTCGGGCTCGCCGCCGAGGCGGGCTTGGGCGGCGGCGGATTCTCCTTGATCAGGAAAGTCGTCGCCAGAAACGCCAGGAAGATGACGCCGCCGGAGAGCAGGAAAGTCGCGCGGATGCCGATCAGCGGCGGCAGCAGGCCACCCAGCAGCGGTCCGACCAGCGAGCCGGCGGTGATGCCCGCCGCCAGCACGCCCAGCGCCCAGCCCGAGCGCTCCTTCGGCGTCTGCATCGCCACCAGGATCGTCGAGCCCGAGGAATAGCCGCCGGCAAAGCCGATCAGCAGCCGCAGCAGCACCAGTTGCCACACGCTCTCAACCATGCCGGTCAGCGACATGCAGATCGCCATGCCGAACGAAGCGCGCACCAGCATCAGCTTGCGGCCGTAGCGGTCGCCCAGCCGGCCCCACAAGGGCGCCACCAGCGCGGCCGCGAAGAAGGTCGCGCCATAAGCGATGCCCGACCACTGCACAATCGCCGCGTGCCCTTCGGCGCCAAGCTGCTCGACGTAGAGCGGCAGGAACGGAAGCAGCAGCGTCATGGCGATGAGCGTGCTGAACGAGCCGGCGAAGCAGACGGCGAGATTGCGTCGCCAATGGATGTTGAAGCCGCTCTGTCCGGTTTCGCTGGGCGTCATGTCACACTTGCCACTGCTGGGATTGTTATGGATCCCAACTTGGGATACCAAACCGGTATTCGTCATGGACCTGGCATTTGTCGCTGTCAATGCGGCTTTGAAGATCGGACCGACAATGTCGCAGATGCAGAATGTCGAAAGGCAGCTTCGCGAGATGATCCTCGGGCTGGAGATCGGCCCGGGCGAACGTTTGACCGAGCGCTGGATCGAGAGCCGGTTCGGCGCTTCGCGCACGCCGGTGCGGGCGGCGCTGCTGCGCCTGGAAACGGAAGGGCTGATCGGCCGCGACGGCCGCGGCTGGACGGTGGCGCCGATCAACCTCGCGGAACTCGGACAGATCGCCGTCTACCGCGAGGCGGTCGAGATCGCGGCGGTTCGCCTGTCCGCGGCGC
>NZ_RZSB01001035.1:0-1661 GCF_004023285.1 Mesorhizobium sp. M2A.F.Ca.ET.067.02.1.1 | reverse complement strand
GGCCGACTTCCTGTTCCCGCAAATGACGCTGCCAGATCGCGAGATACAAGGCTGGCTGCCGGGGTTTGTGGACTATTTCTTCCTGGCTTTCACCAACGCCACCGCCTTCTCGCCGACCGACACCTTGCCGCTCACGCAGCGCGCAAAGCTCCTGATGATGGCCGAAGCGATGATCTCGCTCTTGACGATCGCGCTGGTGGCGGCGCGGGCGGTCAACATCCTGGCATAGCTAACTGCCGGCCCGTCCTGAACCTCGAGAGAGTTTTCCGAGTTCAGTGGCCGCGTTCCCAACGCATGCCGGCCAGTCGCGGATCGGCAAAAGCGGTGCGTGAGAATTCCAGCCGCTTGTCGGGGAACTCGCAGATCGCCTGCAGGCCGAAAGAGCCGATCCGGATGCGCCAGGTCTGCGGCTCCAGCGGCTTGGCCTTGGCAAAGCCCTTGCAGGTCAACAAAGCGATGTTGGCGCCCTTCGGATCGCGCACCGAACGATAGCGGATCGCCTGCATCTCGGCTTCGCGCGCGACATCGGCGATCGCCTGGCAGGCGGTGTAATCGGTGGGCAGCGTCCAGGCCTTATCGTCCCGATCGAGCGGCGGCCGCGTCAGGTCGATCGCGCGCTCGCACTTGATCGCGGCGGCGAAGGCGGTGTATTCCGCCGCATCGTTCGGCCATGGCGTCGCCGGCGATTCCGCAAAGAACAGCAAGCGGTAGAAGGCCATCTCCGCCACCGCCGTCAGCACCGTCTCGGCCGCGTAGTAGACGCCTTTCGTCTTGCCCGCGCGACGGAAGCGCGAGCCGTAAGGATAGACGGAGCCGTAGCGGAAAGGCGTCGCCAGCAGATAATGGAGGTGGCGGCATTCCAGCGGGATATGGGGCTTGGTGTCCTCGACGAGGTCCTCGAGCAGCGACTGCTCGTCGAGCGTGTCGACCAGCTTGAGGGTCGACACGCGGTGCTGCGCCTCCACCATGCGCCAGTATTTGCCTTCGAGTCTGACGGCCTCAAACGAGAGCGCGCCGGGAGTCCAGGTAGGCAATGACATCGACAAGTCCGGCAATGGTCAGGATTTTCTCGAGCGGCGTGCCGTCGAGCGTGATGTTGGGATTCCTCAGCCATGCCCGCGCCACAGTCTCGTCGCCGCCGACGATGGCGTCGAGCGAGCGGAACAGGCGCACGAACAGCACCGCCAGCTCGAACGGCTTGGTGCCGCGTTCGAGCAGGAACTCCTGTTTGCGCATGCGCGAGACCGTTGCCTCCGACACGCCGATGACCAAAGCGAGCGTCCTGGCGGTGATGTCGAGCAGGTCGGCCGCGCGCAGCGTGGCCTTGGTGATGACGGCGTTCTCGGCCGCCGCCGCGGCCGCGACTGGACGTTGCATATGCGCACCCTTTCATTTCTGTGGAAAATATAGTTCACAAAAATTCTTCTGGAAAGGGTAATGTCAGTCTTTCTTGTAAAGCAGCCAGCCTTTGCCGGCCCGGCCGGCCGTGGCCGAGTGCCTTGTCACACGGTTGCGGCCGCCGACCTTGGAGCGATAAAGCGCGCGGTCCGCCTTGGTGTAGAGATCCTCGGGGTTTCCGCCTCCGAGGCCATGCAGATGCCCAGCGATACGGTGACGGTGCCGTAATTCATGCCGGTCTGGCTGCTGGTGAATGGGGTCTG
>NZ_RZSB01001034.1:0-1669 GCF_004023285.1 Mesorhizobium sp. M2A.F.Ca.ET.067.02.1.1 | reverse complement strand
GACCGATACGACTCTGATCGACTTCGTCGCCGATAGGCGCGCGCCAACGCCGACGGGCGCGGCCGAGATCGCCGTGCCGGTCAGGGCGGACCTGGAGGCTACCTTGGCCAGCCTTGGCGCGCGGCTCAATGCCTGCGCTTCGCGGCATCTGGAGCGCAAACGCCAGGCGGTGCGCGCGGCGGCGCGCGCGCTCCCCTCGCCCGACCAGTTGCTGGCGCTGCCGCGCCGCCGTTTCGACGATGCGACCAGCCGCCTCGGCCGCGGGCTGACGGTGAATATCGAGCGCAAGCGGGCGACGCTGGAGCGGCAAAGGTTGACGCCGGCGACCCTGTCGCGGCGCGTCAACGAGGCCCGCACACTGACCGGCCGCGACATCGCGCGGGCGCGGGCGGCGTTCTTCGCCATCGTGCGCGAGCGGCGCCAGCGCTTCCAGCGCAATTCGACGCGCCTGTCGCCGGCTCCGATCGCCCGGCGCCAGAAGCTGCAGGCCGACGCGCTGGCCGGACTGTCGCGCAGGCAGGACCAGGCGCTGGCACGGCGGCTCGACCGGATTCGCGCGGCGCTGACCCAGGCCGACCGGCTGCTATCCACTCTTTCGCACAAAGCCGTGCTGGCGCGCGGCTTCGCGCTGGTCAAGGACGCCGACGGCGCCGTCATCAAGCGGGTCGCGGAATTGGCGCCGGGCGCGGCGCTGCAGCTTGAATTCGCCGACGGCACTGCCGAGGCCATCGCCACCAGCGGCGGCGCGCGGCCGAAGCTGGCCGCGAAGCCGTCCGCCAAGGCCAGGGAGCCGGGCAATCAGGGCTCGTTGTTCTGAGGACCGCATGAGCAGTCACGACCCGCATCTTCGCACGCCTTCCGGCAAGCCGCGCCTGCGCTCCTTCGGCATCGCGCTCGACGGCACGCCAGGCCGTTTCAACGCCATCACCGACGTTCCAGGCGTGTCGGTGGGCTACACGACGCTGATTTCCGGCGATGGTCCGCTGCGTGTCGGCAACGGACCGGTGCGCACCGGCGTCACCGCGATCCTGCCAGGGCCGGTTCAGGAACTCGCGACGCCGGTTTTCGCCGGCGTGTTCAGCCAGAACGGCAATGGCGAGCTGACAGGAACGCATATCATCGAGGAGACCGGCGCCTTCAACTTCCCGGTCACCATCACCAACACGCATTCCTGCGGCGTCACCCGCGACGCCACGCTGCGCTGGATGCACAAGGTGCTGCCAGCCGCGCTCGACACAGGCTGGGGCCTGCCGGTGGCGGCCGAGACCTATGACGGCTTCCTCAACGACATCAATGGCCATCATGTGAGCGTGGAGCATGTCGTCGCCGCGCTCGACAGGGCCCGCGGCGGCGCGATCGAGGAAGGCAGCGTCGGCGGCGGCACCGGGATGATCACCTTCGGCTTCAAGGCCGGATCAGGCACCGCCTCGCGCATCGTCGAATGGCAAGACAAGCGCTACACGCTGGGTGTCTTCGTGCAGTCGAATTTCGGCAAGAGGCACAATTTCACCATTCGCGGCCGGCGCATCGGGCAGGAGCTTGTCGACCCGGCGATCCGCGAGGCGACGGCGCGCGCCGAAAAGGGTTCGATCATCGCCGTGGTCGCCACCGACGCCCCGTTCCTGCCGCATCAGATGAAGCGGCTCGCCCGGCGCGTGCCGCTCGGCAT
>NZ_RZSB01001033.1:0-1671 GCF_004023285.1 Mesorhizobium sp. M2A.F.Ca.ET.067.02.1.1 | reverse complement strand
GCGCCGATATCGGGCCGTTCAATGGCATCGAGCGCTGCCTTGACGTCCTTCTTGAGAAAGATTGCCCTTGCCGCCTTGTCTCCGAGTACCAGAGGAAGCTGACGGATCGCAATCAGCCCCTCGATCTTCTTTTCTTTCAACCAAATGGCAAAGTCGTCGAGAGAAAAACCAGCTCTGAAAATCGCAGTTTTGACCTTGGTATTCTGAAGTTCAACAAAACCCGAGTAGCGCTGCGTGTTGTAGAACTCGCCCGGCTGATGCAATTTTCGGAAGTGATTTTCCATGTCCGCATAGGCATTAATCGACTTTTGGACATCCCGGCGGTCGCCGCCGCATAGGTCGACCAACCGGTCTAGGGGCATCAAATGTTTATAATGAAGCTCCCACTGATATTTGGCCTTCGAGTAGGCGTCCCAAGGGCGGGGACCGACAAGGTGAGCCTGAAGTCTGATTGCATCGATCCCATCGCCGTCCAGCGTTTCATGAACGATAGCCGGAATGGTTGACCAGTTCCCGCTCACACCGTCCTCGTGAAACCGGCGGTAAATGAAGAGGCGGGTATTGCCTTCTACACAGAGATACTTGCCGCTGTCGTTTCGACAGACAATGATCGGCTGCATGATCCCGCTATTTGCCAAGATCGAGTTCCGAAGCTTGTCGGCGGTCGTCACGCCTTTGCTAGTGCCATCGCCTTCATCGCTGCCGATATCCAACGCAAGCTGAATGTTGTCATCAGTGAGCTCGCCTTCGAACCCCTCGACAAATCGACGGATGCGCGGATTGTTTCGGTCGAGTTCGACATCGTAAATAGACAAATGCTGCTGCACCCCGACCACGCGTAGCCTCCCTCTTGCAGTGCCATCAGCAGTAGCACCAGCAACATAAAACTTCGTCAAATTTTTCCGTTGGCAGCTGAGTCTAGACAGAAACCTGAAGCACCCAGCTGCCCAACTCTTTCATGCCGGTAGCGAGAAAGTACTCTCAACCATCCGCTTCTGCGCTGGTGACAGGCTCTGGCATCTCATATCGCGTAACGATTGCATTTCCGTCAGCAATCTCGATTTCAATGACCTCGTTGACAATAAGCTCATCGGGATCGAGCTCTTCCAGGATGGTGTTGAAGAGCTCACGTTGCCTTTCGGGAGCGACTTGCGGGACAATGATTAGGAGGCCGGGGTGGACCGGCTCCTTGGCGTAGAGCTTTCTAAAATCCTTTGCGTTGTTCGTGACGAAGGTGAAATCGTCTTCCAAGATCCGCGGCATCAGGTTCCAGTCGGTTTCACCGCTGAGTCCGAGCCAGTTGACGTGATTTGCTACATGCCCGCGCAGTTGAGCGACTGCAACGAGAGACGTATGCAGGCATTCGTCGATCAGAAAGTTCACGATGCCACGCGCGCCTTCGAACCCGGCGAAGGTCGTGGATCAGCCTGCAGCGCTACGCGTTTCGACGACTTGGCTTTCAGACCTAGGTCTGACAACTTCTTCGGTCGTCCTCGGGTCGGGTGAGCGGTAACCCAGATCTTCGCAAGCTCGATCAACCGCGGTGTCAGCGCCGGATAGCCCTCGAGCACTTCTGCCTCGTCCGCGGCCTGTCCCAGCATCGACACGATCATGCGCACCGGGATACGGGTTCCCATGAAGACCGGCTCCCCGCCCGACACACCCTTGACG
>NZ_RZSB01001032.1:0-1672 GCF_004023285.1 Mesorhizobium sp. M2A.F.Ca.ET.067.02.1.1 | reverse complement strand
GCATCATCTTCCTGGTCGAGATGGCCGGCCGCTTCGCTGCGGTCAGTCATCACACCATCGCTGACGGCATCCGCGAGAGGTTCGGCTTCAACGCGTTCATCTGGCCGCTGCTTGCAGTCTTGCTGGTCAACTTCCTGGTGCTCTCCGCCGAGATCGGCGGTGTTGCCATTGCCGCCGAGCTTGCCACGGGAATCCGTTTCCAATGGTGGGCCTTGCCGGTGGCTTTCCTGGCGTGGCTGCTGCTGTGGAAAGGAACGTTTGGCCTCATTGAGAAAGGGGTGTCGATGCTTGGCCTCGTCACCGTGTGCTTCGTCGTCGCGGCCGCGATGCTTCGGCCTGAATGGAAAGAAGTGGCTGTCGGCGCCGTGCCCAGCCTGCCGCACCACGACACGGCGAAATACTGGTTCATGGCCGTCAGCATTCTCGGCGCCTCGATCTCGCCTTACCTTTTCATGTTCTATTCCTCGGGCGCGATCGAGGACCAGTGGGACAAGAGCTATCTCGGCACAAATCGGGCGATTGCCGGCCTCGGCATGAGTTTCGGCGGGACGATTTCCATCGGCGTTCTCATCGTGGCCGCGCTCGCGCTTGGCGCTCATGGCGTTAACGAGGTGGACGACTACAATCAGCTTCCGCTGATGTTGATCCCGATATTCGGCTTCTGGGGTTTCGTCCTTTTCGTTACTTCTCTGGCCATCGCCTGCTTCGGCGCCGCCCTCGAAGTGGCTCTGCAGCAGGCCTATCTCGTCGCGCAGGGGTTCGGCTGGAACTGGGGCGAGGATCTCAAGCCGCGCGACGATCCCGGTTTCAGCCTGGTCTACACGCTGACGCTCTTCCTTGCCGCCGTTCCGATAGCGCTCGGTCTCGACCCGCTGAAGCTCACCATCTTCTCGATGGCGCTGACCGCGGCGAGCCTGCCGCTGACGGTCGTGCCCTTCCTTTTCCTGCTGAATGACGACCGCTATGTCGGCGAGCACCGCAATGGCGTCGTTTCGAACGCGGCCGTGATCTTCGTCATCGCGCTCGGCTTCGTGCTGGCGGTGGTGTCCATTCCACTGCAGATATTCGGAGGCACGTGATGCAGTTGCTGCGCGACATACTGGACAAGCAGGTCGTCGATCGCGAGCAGGTCAAGATCGGCAAGGTGGACAGCATTGTCGCCGAGCTGACGCCGGGCAAGCAGCCCAGGGTAAGTGCCGTTGAACTCGGCTCGATCGCGCTGGCGCGACGGCTTGGCTCGGCGCCCGCAAGATGGACGGCGAAGCTCGCGGCAAGGCTGAGCGGCAAGCAGCAGGCACGGCCGCACCGGATCGCCTGGAACAAAGTGCGCGATATCGGCGTCGACTTAGAATTCGACATCGACGTCCGCCGGACCAGGATCTTCGCCTGGCAGGACTGGCTGCGCGAACATGTGGTCGGCCGAATACCGGGAGCGTGAGCATGGCGACTGTACACCTCGATCACCTTGCCGGCAGGCGCGTGTTCTCGGAGCACGGCAGGAGCATCGGCTATATCGAGGAGATCGTCGCCGAGCGGGACGGCAGCGACCTTGTCGTCATCGAATTCCATGTCGGGATCTTCGCCGCCCTCGAGCGCTTGTCCGCTTCGACCATCGGCACCGCCTTGCTCGACTTCTTCGCGTTGCGGCGGCGTGAAGGCCTTTATCGCATTC
>NZ_RZSB01001031.1:0-1674 GCF_004023285.1 Mesorhizobium sp. M2A.F.Ca.ET.067.02.1.1 | reverse complement strand
CGGGGTATTGTCTTGATGGTCTTGATGCGTTGCATTGAAGAAAATCCGTATTGAAGCGCACGCAACCGGCGGACGGCGGGCGGCCGTCGGTGGATCGCGACGCGAAGACGTGTTTTGATTTGGATGCCGCGCTCGGCGGCCGGGGCTTATGCGGCGGGTGGCGCGCGTGGCTGGTTCGTACGCGACGGCGTTGCGGTTCCCGCCGCGGGCGTGACACCCATTTCGGGTGGCAACGCCTGGCCGATAACCAGAAAATCGGCTGCGGGCGCCAGCGCGCCGGGATTGCCGCTGACAAGCTTTACGGGCAGCGGCCGGCTAGCCCGAACCTCAAGCGCCTGCGTCTTGCCGGAGGTCCTGAGCAGCGCGATCGTGTCGCCCTGGCGGGTGGCGCTGATGCTGGAGCCACCCTGGAGGGGGACGGCCGATGCAGAGATTCCGGCCTGGGCGAAGCCCAGCAATGCGAGCATCAGCAGCGCCATCAGGCCGGCAAAAGCGATCCTGACCGGCAGCAGCTTCGATCTTTCGCGTTCAGGTGCCGTCAAGCCGATCTCCAGATACCAGAACCGGCCCTAACCCATGGAACGCCAGAAGGAAAGCCGCAATGGACGGCGCAATCGCACTTCGTCCTTGAACCTTGCGGCTTCCGGTGCCAAATCTGGGGCAGATTCTGGCACTCGGCTTCCTTCGGAGCCAACGCCGGCAAACGGACAGAAATGGTTACCTATCTCGACGCCGCCACGGCCCCCCTTCGAAACACCGGCCAGATCCGCCTCTATGGCGAGAAAGGTTTTGCCGGCATGCGCAAGGCCTGCGATCTTACCGCGCGCTGCCTCGACGAGCTGGTGCCGATGGTCAAGCCCGGCGTGACGACGGAAGCGATCGACCGCTTCGTCTTCGAATTCGGCATGGACCACGGCGCATTGCCGGCGACGCTCAATTATCGCGGCTACACCAAATCGTCCTGCACCTCGATCAACCATGTCGTCTGCCACGGCATTCCCGACAACAAGCCGTTGAAGGATGGCGACATAGTCAACATCGACGTCACCTATATTCTGGACGGCTGGCATGGCGATTCCTCGCGCATGTATCCGGTGGGCACCATCAAGCGCGCTGCCGAGCGCCTGCTCGAAGTAACCTATGAATGCCTGATGCGCGGCATCGCCGCGATCAAGCCCGGCGCCCGCACCGGCGCCATCGGCGCCGCGATCCAGACCTATGCCGAAGCCGAGCGCTGCTCGGTGGTGCGCGATTTCTGCGGCCACGGCGTCGGCCAGCTTTTCCACGACGCGCCGAACATCCTGCATTACGGCACTGTCAATGAAGGCGTCGAGATGCGGCCCGGCATGATCTTCACCGTCGAGCCGATGATCAATCTCGGCCGCCCGCATGTGAAGGTCCTGTCGGACGGCTGGACGGCGGTCACGCGCGACCGTTCGCTGTCGGCGCAATACGAACACACGATCGGCGTCACGGATACCGGCTGCGAGATCTTCACGCTGTCGCCAAAAAAGCTCGACCGTCCCGGCCTGCCGGCCTAGCTTTCTTACCGCCGGCCTTCCCGGCTAAAGCATGTCTCCCGAAAGTGGGAACCGGTTTCGGGATATAGACATGCGTAAAATCAAAAACCTAAAGCGCATGGAGCGAGTCTGAAAGATCGCGACGCGCTTTAGG
>NZ_RZSB01001030.1:0-1680 GCF_004023285.1 Mesorhizobium sp. M2A.F.Ca.ET.067.02.1.1 | reverse complement strand
GGTGCTCCAACAGGCCTCGCTCTAGCTCGCGTTCTGACATCTCCGGACCAAGTGAAAGGAAGTCGAAGCTGTAGGGGTCCTTCATGAGTTCTTGTGCGAGGTCGGACTGAGGGGCGGGAAGCGTGCGCGTGAAGTTGGTCAGCGCCTTGCCTTTCCGACCAAACAGGTCGCTTTCAAATTTGGTGGGCCAGGACGTTTCGGCTCCAGCCGTGTTCGGCAGCTTGCCGAGCATACCAAAGCCGTTGCTCGCTGCTCTTTGTGCGCTCGACGAGTTTGATGGCATGTCCCCAAGGCAATTGTGCAACAACCTGTTGCACAATTTCACGCCGGGAAAGGCCTCGGCGAACGCCCTCATGTATTTCAGGTTTCGGGAGGAGAGACCCGACATCTGCGGGAAGTCGCGGCGCAGGTCAGCAGCCAAGCGATCAATGGCATCGCTTTGTCTGTTCAAGATGTCGCGGCCGATAGAGGAGGATCAGCTCTTCGTTGACGGAGAGAGCGGCCCTGAGGCGAGCTGTGCGGATGCGCTCCTTCAACTCGGAGAGCAATGAGGCGTAGCCGTCTTTGCCTGAGGCGGGAAAGGTTTCGGTCAGGAGTCGAATTTAGCAGGATGCGCGCGGGAAAGCATAGGAAGAAATGCTGCTCTCCGCGACAACGCGCACGGCAGCGTGTCGCGGACCGCAAGCTTTTAGCCCTCCGTCGCGCTGGATGCTCGAGGCGATCTCCGGTGGATCGTCGAGCTAGCCACCGCGAAGGTGCTTCGCGCCCACATCTTCTACTCAACCCGATCCTCATCGCGATCGGAAAACTCGGGCATGATGTCGCCGGCCAGCAGCTTCTCCTTCGACAGCAGCCCTGCGTCCTCGAGGGCCTCGAACTCCGGCAGTTGCCGTAGCGTGTCGAGCCCGAACTGCGACAGGAAAGTTTTGGTTGTCACATAGGTATAAGGCGCGCCCGGCTGCGGGCTGCGTGGCCCCGAGGCGATCAGCTCCTGCGCGCGCAGCACACCAATCAGATCGCGCGACACCTCCTTGCCGAAAAAGCTCGACAGCTCGCCGCGCGTAATCGGCTGGAAATAGGCAATGCACATCAGCACGAGCGCCTCGGATTGCGACAGGTCTGTCGATCCCTCCCTCGCAGGCGCACCGAATGCGGCGTGGATGACGTCGCCAAAAGCCTTTTTGGTCCGGTGCTGCCAGCCGCCGGCGACCGAGACCAGCATAAGGGCGGCCGGCGAGCTCGGCGCGGATGTCGTCGATGATCAGCTCGAGATTGCAGCTTTTGCCGACGACGCGCGACAGCACCTCGCGCGGCACCGGCTCGCTGGCCGCAAAGATCACCGCTTCGACGCGGCCCATCCACTCGCGCCAGCGCAGTTCTGGCGGCAGGTGCTCAAGCTCGGTGTCAATCAGCGTTCGCTGGACATCACCCCTGCCTCGCGGGCGTTCGGATCGGGCTGCCTCGCTCATCGCTAGAGCCCAAACAGCCGGAAGCTGGGGCGGCCCGACAGCTCGCGCACGGCATCGAGTTGTTGCAGGCGCTCGAACAGGCGCCGCGCCGCGGCGAAAAGCTCTTGGCGGTGGCGCCGAAACTGCGCGCCAAGGGCGCCGGCGACGTGATCTTTCTGCTGCTCAACGACGATGCCGTCTCCGGCTCGATGACGACGAAAAACCTGTCGCG
>NZ_RZSB01000102.1:0-11748 GCF_004023285.1 Mesorhizobium sp. M2A.F.Ca.ET.067.02.1.1 | reverse complement strand
GCTCCTGCTTGAAGGACAGCGGCTGCATCGGATCGATGACGACACGCACGAGGCGCGCCGGATCGAGATAGCCTTCCTCAAGATCGAAATCCCAGGAGCGGTTCTGCTGCGCCATCAGCCGGCGCTGCAGCCGGTTGGCCAACCGCCCGACAACGCCGGACAGGTTGGCAAGCTGCTTGTCAAGAAAGGCGCGCAGCCGGTCGAGCTCCTCTTCCTCGCAAAGGTCCTCGGCCCCCACCGTCTCGTCGAAGGCGGTGGTGAAGACCTTGTAGTCGATCTCCTTCGGCAGGTTGAGGAACGGGTTGTCGTTGCGCTTGGCCTCGCCGGGCGTCTCAGCGTCGGAATCGTCCTCGTCCGAGAGGTCGTCCGATGTGGCGTCGGTCGCTTCCGTCTCGGCCGACTCTTCCTCGTCGGCTGAAGCTTCGGCCTCTTCCGACTGCGACTGCTCGGAGCCTGAATCCTCCTCGCCGCCTTCCTCGCTCTGTTCGTCTCCCTGCTGCTCGTTCTCTTCGTTTTCCTCGGAGTCGTCGGTTTCCTGGTCGTCGCCGAGTTCCTCGGCCATCTCCATGGAAACCAGCATGTCGCGCACGACGCGGGCAAAGGCCTGCTGGTCCTCCAGCTTGGCCGACAGGCCGTCGAGGTCGCCGCCCGCCTTTTCCTCGACCCAGGGGCGCCAGAGATCGACGAGCCGCTCGGCGCTCTTTGGGATCGCGCGGCCGGTGAGTTTTTCGCGCACGATCAGCGCGATCGCTTCTTCCAGCGGCGCGTCGGCCTTGTCCCTGACGTCGACGAGATTCGCCTTGGCGTATTTGTCCTCGAGCATCGAGCCGATATTGTCGGCCACGCCCTGCATGGCGCGGCTGCCGATCGCCTCGACGCGCGCCTGCTCGACGGCGTCAAAGATGGATCGCGCGAGCTTGCCTTCCGGCGCCAGCTTGTTGTGGATGCGCTGATCGTGGCAGGCGCGCTTCAGCGCCATGGAATCGCCGATGCCGCGGGTGATCGCGATGTCGTTGCGGGAGGCCTTCTTCGGCAGCTCGGGCAGCCGGGCGCGGTTGCCAGCCAGCGCCGGCCGGTCCTTGGCGAAGCCGACCTCGAGGTCCTTGTCGCCCGCGACGGCGCGCATGCACACGGTGACGGCGCGCTTGAAGCTGTCCGCTTCAGACCCGTTCTTCGGCTTGTTGCGCGTGTTGTCGCCCGGACCCGCCATTGATCATTCCCTGCGCATTTTCATGCTGAACGGCCGGAGGCCATTCAGCTGCGCCTAGCCCAGCACCACGTTGGCGGCGCTCTCCGGCAGATCCTCGCCGAAGGCGCGCTGGTAGAACTCGGCCACCACTGAACGCTCCAGCTCGTCGCATTTGTTGAGGAAGGTCAGCCGGAACGCCATGCCGATATCGCCGAAGATCTCGGCATTCTCGGCCCAGGTGATGACGGTGCGCGGGCTCATCACGGTCGACAGGTCGCCGTTGATGAAGGCCGAGCGCGTCATGTCGGCGACGCGCACCATCTTGTTGACGATGTCCCTGCCCTTGTTGTCGCGATAGTGCTTGGCCTTGGCCAGCACGATGTTCACTTCATTGTCGTGCGGCAGGTAGTTGAGCGTGGTGACGATCGACCAGCGGTCCATCTGCGCTTGGTTGATCTGCTGCGTGCCGTGATAGAGGCCGGTGGTGTCGCCGAGGCCGACCGTGTTGGCGGTGGCAAACAGCCGGAAAGCCGGATGCGGGCGGATGACGCGGCTCTGGTCGAGCAGCGTGAGCCGGCCCGAGGATTCCAGCACGCGCTGGATGACGAACATCACGTCCGGCCGGCCGGCATCATACTCGTCGAAGCACAGCGCCACATTATGCTGATAGGCCCAGGGCAGGATGCCGTCACGGAACTCGGTGACCTGCAGGCCTTCCTTGACGACGATGGCGTCCTTGCCGACGAGGTCGATACGGCTGACATGGCTGTCGAGGTTGACGCGCACGCAAGGCCAGTTGAGCCGCGCCGCGACCTGCTCGATATGCGTCGACTTGCCGGTGCCGTGATAGCCCGACACCATCACGCGGCGGTTGTAGGCAAAGCCGGCGAGGATCGCCAATGTCGTCGCCTTGTCGAACAGATAATCCGGGTCGATGTCCGGGACATGCTCTGTCGCCGCCGAATAGGCGGGAACGACCATCTTGGAGTCGAAACCGAATTTCTCCTTCACCGACACCGTCGTGTCGGGCAGGTTGGCGATGTCGCGATCGACCTTGTTCATCTCTATCAACGTCTCCACGGGCGAAACGCCGCGTTTCGCCGGCAATCGATTTTGTCCGGGGGCGGTCTTAGAGCCTTTTCCAACCTTATGAAAGTTGGAAAAGACTTGGGACCGAAGGGCCGCTCAGCACAATCCTGCCTGCTTGAGCACGCGATAGGCCTGCAGCACATCGCGGAACCGGTCTTCCGAACCTCTGTCGCCGCCATTCGCATCCGGATGGTGGCGCTTAACCAGTTCCTTATAACGCGCCTTGATGTCCTGACCAGTCGCCTTTGTATCAAGACCAAGCGTTTCCAGCGCCTTGGCCTCAAGCGGCTTGGCCTTGCGTTCGCGCGGCTCCCGCGCTCCGCCGCTGAACAGATTGAACGGATCGCGCATGCGGTTGTAGTAGCCGGCGCGCCCCGAGCGCTGCTGCGCGAAATCCGGCGCCGAGCGCGTCCCGCCGCCATTGGCGCCCATGCGCCAGGTCGGCCTGTGGCCGGTCAGCGCCTCTTTCTGGAAGCGGGCGATCTCGCTGTCCGACACGCCGGAGAAGTAGTTGAAGCCCTTGTTGTATTCGCGCACATGATCGAAGCAGAAGCGGAAATACTCGCCCTCCTTGAGCCGCCCGACCGGCGCCCGGTGCGTGCCGGCCTCGTTGCAGCCGTCCCACTGGCAGACCGGCGCGCGCGACTTCAGCTCCGCATCCTTCTCCGGCCGGATCCGGATCTTCTCGAAATATTTGGGATACGCTTTCATCTCACCCATTTATGGGCTGTTCGCATGTGCGAAACAAGAATTGACATTTCGCCGATGATCGCCCTAACCGCTGAATCGCGGCTTAAAAGCGGTCGAAATACAAGATTTTGCGGCTGTGCCGCATATGTGGTGAAGGGAAGCCCTGATGTCCATACAGGCCAAGATGGAAGACAAGCTGAAAGCGGCATTTTCGCCCGAACGGCTCGCCGTCATCAATGAAAGCCACCTTCATGCAGGCCATCACCATATCGAGTCCGGCCATCACGCGACGTTCGACGGCACCGGCGAGACACATTTCCGCGTCCGCATTGTCTCGCCGAGTTTTGCCGGTATGAGCCGCATCGACCGCCA
The DNA here is from genome assembly GCF_004023285.1 of Mesorhizobium sp. M2A.F.Ca.ET.067.02.1.1. Taxonomy (NCBI): domain Bacteria; kingdom Pseudomonadati; phylum Pseudomonadota; class Alphaproteobacteria; order Hyphomicrobiales; family Phyllobacteriaceae; genus Mesorhizobium; species Mesorhizobium sp. M2A.F.Ca.ET.067.02.1.1. Next base: position 8,408 of record NZ_RZSB01000102.1, on the reverse strand, counting down.
CCGCGCCGTCAACCAACTGCTTGCCGACGAACTGAAGGCAGGCGTGCACGCGCTGGCGATCGAGCCGGCCGCACCCGGCGAGAAGACGCGCTGGTAATCAGGCCACCGTCGCCTTCAGGAAGGCCAGCACCGCCGCGGTCAAGGCGTCGCCAGCCTCGCCGAAATCGCCATTGATCGACATATGCGTATAGGCGCTGCCGTCGAACAGCGTGACCTCGGTGCCAGTGGCGCGCAGGCGCTCGGCGAACTTTCGACTCCTCGCCTCGCCCGGGCGCGCGCGAATAGGCGATGAAGGTCGGCGGATGCTTCCTGCCGTCGACATAGCTCGACGGCGACAGCGCCGCCCATTGTTTCGGGTCGGAGAAGACACGCGCATAGGCGCGCACCATGCCGCCATACCTCGAAAGCGCGGCAAGATCGTAGGCCCTTGTGTCGTCCAGGATCAGCGCGGCGACGCCCGGCAACCCTCCGCGCATGCCGGTCAGCGCAACCAGATGGCAGCCGGCCGAATGGCCCATGCCGACGATGCGGTCCGGATCGCCGCCATATCGGGCGATGTTCGCGCGCACATAGGCATAGGCCTTTTCGACATCGCCGGCCTGGGTGGCGACATCCGCTTCCGGCAGCATGCGGTAGTCGATCGAGACGAACAAGAAGCCATTGGCGAGCAGGAAGTCCGGCTTTGAGCCGACCTGGCTGCGCTTGCCGAACCGCCAAGCGCCGCCATGGACGAAGAAGACCACCGGCAGGTTCTTCGCGCCGGCCGGCGCGTAGATGTCGAGCTTGGCCGGACCGTAATCGAGGGTTTGCGGTTCCGGCTGGCCCGGACGCCCAGCGGCTGACGCACCCGGCGGCAACAGCGCCGCCAGGGCTGCCACGATGAAGCTGCGTCGATCGATCATCGCCATCTCCGGCCAGATTGTGTCGCGGCGGGCACGGATGCTCGCCACACGCCTCGTTTACGAACCAAAAATGACAACTTTCGGTGCGAAACCAAATCCACTCCTTGACCGTCCGCTGGCAATCACCACGTATGTTCATAGGCGAGCATTTAAGGCCGAATCGGGGTGTCCCGAAGGCTAATGTCGGGGTGCATTGTGCGCTCTTCCTTCACGTGAAGGGAACCACAATGCTTTCCGGTGGTTGATGAAGCGATGAGCCGATTGGCAGCCTATCGGCTCCGAGGCAAAGCATCATGCGCGAGAACCAATCCGACGTCTTCGATCTGTTTTCGGAGATCTATTCCAATGCGGCACAGGAAGAGATCAGCCTTCAGCAATATCTGCTGGCCTGCCGCGAGGACAAATCCATGTACGCCTCGGCGCCGGAGCGCATGGTCGAGGCGATCGGCGAGCCGAATCTGGTCGACACCAGCAAGGACGAGCGGCTCGGCCGCATTTTCTCCAACCGCACCATCAAGATCTATCCTTCCTTTTCCGACTTCTACGGAATGGAGGATACGATCGAGCGCATCGCCGGATATTTCCGCTACGCCTCGCAAGGCCTCGAGGAGCGCAAGCAGATCCTCTATCTTCTCGGCCCGGTCGGCGGCGGCAAATCCTCGCTAGCCGAACGGCTGAAGAAGCTGATGGAAGAGCGGCCGATCTACACGCTCAAGGTCGGCAACCAGATCAGCCCGATCTTCGAATCGCCGCTCGGCCTCTTTCATCCCGACCGGATGGGCGATCTGCTGGAGGACAAATACGGCATCGCCCGCCGCCGCCTGAACGGACTGATCTCGCCCTGGGCGGCCAAGCGCCTGGATGAGCTGAAGGGCGACATCTCGAAATTCAGCGTCGTCAAGCTGATGCCGTCGCGGCTGCGCCAGATCTCCATCGCCAAGACCGAGCCCGGCGACGAGAACAATCAGGATGTCTCGGCGCTGGTCGGCAAGGTCGACATCAGGCAGTTGGAGCACTTCAGCCAGTCCGACCCGGACGCTTATTCCTACAGCGGCGGCCTGAACCGGACGACGCAAGGCCTGCTCGAATTCGTCGAGATGTTCAAGGCGCCGATCAAGGTCCTGCACCCGCTGCTGACCGCCACCCAGGAAGGCAGCTACAACGGCACCGAGAATTTCGGCGCCTTCCCCTATCAGGGCATCGTCGTCGCCCATTCCAATGAATCGGAATGGCAGCAGTTCAAGAACAACAAGAACAATGAGGCGTTCCTCGACCGCATCCTCGTGGTCAAGGTGCCCTATTGCCTGCGCATCACAGAGGAGCGGCAGATCTACGAGAAGCTGCTGCGCGAAAGCGAGCTGGCGAACAGTCCTTGCGCGCCCGAGGTGCTGGACATCCTCAGCCGCTTCACCGTCTCGACCCGCCTTGCCGAGCACGAGAACTCGCCGCTCTACACCAAGATGCGCGCCTATGACGGCGAGAACCTCAAGGAGATCGACCCGAAGGCGAAGTCCGTCCAGGAATATCGCGATGCCGCCGGCGTCGACGAGGGCATGACCGGGGTCAGCACGCGTTTCGCCTTCAAGATCCTGTCGCAGACCTTCAACTACGACACCAAGGAAGTGGCCGCCGATCCCGTGCACCTGATGTACATCCTCGAAGAGGCCATCAAGCGCGAGCAATTCCCGAAGGAAACGGAGGCTGCCTATCTCGAGTTCATCAAGTCGGAACTCGCCAGCCGCTATGCCGAGTTCATCGGCCACGAGATCCAGAAAGCCTATCTGGAATCCTACAGCGAGTATGGCCAGAACCTCTTCGACCGCTACATCGCTTATGCCGATGCCTGGATCGAGGATCAGGACTACAAGGACCCCGACACCGGCCAGATCCTCAACCGCGAGGTTCTGGAAAAGGAGTTGTCGCAGGTCGAAAAGCCGGCCGGCATCGCCAACCCCAAGGACTTCCGCAACGAAGTGGTCAAATTCACCTTGCGCGCCCGGGCGCGCAACCATGGCCGCAATCCTTCCTGGACGAGTTATGAAAAGCTTCGCGAGGTTATCGAGAAGCGCATGTTCGGCCAGGTCGAGGACCTGTTGCCGGTGATCAGCTTCGGTTCCAAGCAGGACAGCGTCACGGAGAAGCGGCACAATGAATTCGTGCAGCGCATGGTGGAGCGCGGCTATACCCAGCGGCAGGTGCGCCGATTGGTCGACTGGTACATGCGCGTGAACAAGGCGGGTTGAGGGACGCCCGAACGGTGCCATGCCGATCTTCATCGACCGCCGTCTGAACCCGAAAGACAAGAGCCTTGGCAATCGCCAGCGCTTCCTCAGGCGCGCCCGCGAGGATCTCAAGCGCAGCATCCGCGACAAGGTCCGCACCGGCGGCATCGCCGACCTCGACCGCGAACACGCCGTGCCGATGCCGCGCAAGGGCACCGACGAACCGAGCTTCGGCGACGACAAGCAAAGCGGCCGGCGCCAGCACATCCTGCCCGGCAACAAGACGTTCAGCCCTGGCGATCTCATCGACAAGCCTGGCGGCGGCGGAGGCTACGGATCGGCTCCGGGGACCACGGAATCCGAAGACGACTTCCGCTTCGTGCTGTCGCGCGAGGAGGTGCTCGACCTTTTCTTCGAGGACCTCGAACTGCCGGATCTGGTCAAGCTCAACCTCAAGCAGATACTGAGCTTCAAGCCGAGGCGGGCAGGCTTCGCCGCAAGCGGAGCGCCGACCAACATCAATGTCGGACGCACGATGCGCAACAGCCACGGCCGCCGCATCGCGCTGAGGCGCCCCAAGCAGGCCGAGCTGGACGAAATCGCCAGGCAGATCGCCGAGCTGGAAGCGAAGCCGGCAAGCGCTGCTGTGCGCGAAGGCATCACGGCGCTGCGCGAAGAGCTTGAGCGGCTCGAGGGCCGGCGCAGGCGGATTGCCTATGTCGACCCGGTCGACATCCGGTTCAACCGCTTCGATCCCCAGCCCGTGCCCAATGCGAACGCGGTCATGTTCTGCCTGATGGACGTCTCAGGCTCGATGGGAGAGCGCGAGAAGGACCTGGCCAAACGCTTCTTCGTGCTGCTGCATCTCTTCCTGACGCGCCGCTACGACCGCATCGAGGTCGTCTTCATCCGCCATACCCACCAAGCCAAGGAGGTAGACGAGCAGACGTTCTTCTACCACACCGAAAGCGGCGGCACTGTCGTCTCCACCGCGCTCGAGGAAATGCACCGCATCATCGAAGAACGCTATCCGGTCGCCGAGTGGAACATCTACGCCGCCCAGGCCTCAGACGGCGACAACTTCGCCACCGACTCCGAGCGCTGCATCGAACTGCTCGACCGCAAGCTCATGCGGCTTTGCCAGTATTTCGCCTATGTGGAGATCATCGACGAGCGGGAAAGTCATATCTTCGGCTCGACCGAGAACGGCACGTCGCTCTGGCGCGCCTACAACGCCGTCGACGGCAAATGGCCGAACTTCCAGATGAGGCGCATTGCCGCGCCGGCCGACATCTACCCGGTCTTCCGCGAGCTCTTCGCCAGGCAACCCGCCCTGCGCAAGAGCGCTTGAGGGGCTTCTGCAATGGTCAGTCAGGCGGGCAAATCCGAACTGCTGTTTTCCGGCTCGGACTGGAATTTTGCGAAGCTGTCCCGCGTCTATGACGAGATCGAGGCGCTCGGGACCGAAGAGCTGGGCCTCGACATCTATCCTGTGCAGATGGAGGTCATCTCTTCCGAGCAGATGCTCGACGCCTATTCCTCGGTCGGCATGCCGCTGATGTACCGGCATTGGTCGTTCGGCAAGCGTTTCCTCTACGACGAGTTTCTCTACCGCAAGGGCGCACGCGGCCTGGCCTATGAGCTGGTCATCAACTCCAACCCCTGCATCGTCTATCTGATGGAAGAGAACACCATGGCCCTGCAGGCCCTGGTGACCGCGCATGCCGCGCTCGGGCACAACCATTTCTTCAAGAACAATCATCTCTTCCGGCAATGGACCGATGCCGGCGGCATTCTGAGTTATCTGGATTTTGCCAAGGGCTACATCGCCCGATGCGAGGAACGGCATGGCCTGGCGGCCGTGGAAGCGATCCTGGATTCCGCGCACGCGCTGATGGAGCAGGGCGTGTTCCGCTACCATCGGCCGCCGAAACTGTCGTCCGAGCAGCAGCGCGAGGGGCTGCGCGAACGTCTCGAATACGAGGAGCGCTCCTTCAACGATCTGTGGCGAACGCTGCCGCCCTCGCAGGGAAAGAGCAAGCCGGAAGCGGGGGACGAAATGCTTGCCGAGCGGAAGAAATCGCTCAAGCTGCCGGAGGAGAACCTGCTCTATTTCCTCGAGAAGAACAGCCTCGTCCTTGAGCCCTGGCAACGCGAGATCGTCAGGATCGTGCGCGTCATCGCGCAATATTTCTACCCGCAGCGGCAAACCCAGGTGATGAACGAAGGCTGCGCCACCTTCGTGCACTACACGATCATGAACACGCTGTTCGATCGCGGCCGCATCAGCGAAGGCGCCATGCTCGAGATCCTGCGCAACCACTCCAACGTGGTCTTCCAGCCGGCCTATGACGATCCGCGCTACTCCGGCATCAATCCCTACGCGCTTGGCCTCGACATGATGCAGGATATCCAGCGCATCTCGACCGTGCCCACCGCCGAGGACCGCGACTGGTTCCCGGACATCGCCGGCCGCGGCGACTGGCGCGACACCCTGCTCGACGCCTGGGCCAACCACCGCGACGAATCCTTCATCCGCCAGTATCTGAGCCCGGCGCTGATCCGCAAATGGCGGCTCTTCGCGCTGGCCGACGGCGCCGACGAGCCGCATTACGAGGTGGCCTCGATCCACAATGAGCGCGGCTATGCCAGGATACGGTCGGCGCTGGCGCAAAGCTACGATATCGGTGCCAGCCGCCCCGACATCCAGGTGGTCGACGTGGACCTGCTGGGCGACCGGCATCTGCGGCTGCAGCACAAGGTCAAGGACGGCATCATGCTCGAGGGCCAGAGCCGCGACGCAACCCTGCGCCATATCCGCAACCTCTGGGGCTACGAGGTCAGCCTGGCGGCAATCGACGCCGGGACCGGCGCGACGCTCAGCGAGCGCTGGACGAAGGAACTCTGAGCGACATGGCTTGAATCGCGGAGCGCGTCAGCTCTCCCCGGCGGGCCTGATCCTCAACCTCGCAATGCGGTTCTTGTCGCGCTTCATCACCACGAAACGCTTGCCGTGGAAGGTGAAGGCCTGCTTCTCCTCCGGGATCGACTGCGTCTCATGGATGACGAGACCGGCGATCGTCGTCGCCTCCTCGTCGGGCAGGTCCCAGTCGAGAGCGCGGTTCAAGTCGCGGATCGGCACGGTGCCGTCGACGACGACCGAGCCATCGGCTTCTTTCTTGACGCCCTGCATGTCGACATCGTGCTCGTCGGCGATCTCGCCGACGATCTCCTCGATGATGTCTTCCAGCGTCACCAGCCCTTCGACCTCGCCATACTCGTCGACGACGATGGCGAAATGCGTCTTGCGCCGCAGGAAGGCGTTGAGCTGTTCCTGCAAGGTGGTGGTGTCCGGCACGAACCAGGGCTTCGCCGCGATCTTCATCACGTCGATCCGCGAAAAATCGTTGCCGACCTCGTTGAGGGCCCTCAGCAGGTCTTTCGCGTGCAGGACGCCGACGATGTTGTCGAGCGAGCCCTTCCACAGCGGCATGCGGGTGTGCGGACTCGTGAGGATCTCGCGCACCACCGCCTCCGGCGCATTGTCAGCATTGACGGAGCGCATATTGGTGCGGTGGACCATGACGTCCGACACTTCGAGCTCATCAAGCTCGAAGAGGCCCTCGAGCCGGTTGCGCTCCTCGCGGCCGGCTTCGCCATCGCGACGGGAATCGTCGCTGTCATGATCCTTGCCGTTGCGCTCGGATCGCGGCGGCGGCTCTATCGGCCACAGCGCGTAACCGAAAGCGGCAAGCAAGGGGGCGCGGAACAGGAGCGCCACGATCATGATGGCGGCGAGGACGGCTGCGACGATCCAGCCGGCGTCGATCATCCGGAACGGCTCCTCTTGGACCGTTCGGGATGGCTCGTCTTGAGCGCCGCTGGATGGCTCATCTTGAGGAAGGAAAGCACTTCCGAGTGCGGCACGTCCTTGGCGATGAACGACTGGCCGATGCCGCGCGTCAAGATGAAGGTCAGCGCGCCGCGCGAGACCTTCTTGTCCTGAGTGATGAAGGAAAGCAGCGCCTCGGCGTCCGGCAACTCGCCAGGAATATCGGCCATGCGCCAGGGGAGGCCGACGGCGCTGAGATGCGCCTCGACGCGTTCGGCGTCGTCCGGGCTCGCCAGGTTGAGCCGCGCCGAAAAGCGATGCGCCAGCGCCATGCCGATGGCAACGCCCTCGCCATGGACGAGGCGCGCGCCGTCATAGTGCGTGGCGGCTTCCAGCGCATGGCCGAATGTGTGGCCGAGATTGAGCAGGGCGCGGTCGCCGGTCTCGAACTCGTCCCGGGCGACAACGTCGGCCTTGGCGCGGCAGGCCTCGGCGATCGCCTCGACGCGCGCCGGGCCGCCGGCAAAGACCTGCCCCCAGTTCTGTTCCAGCCAGGCGAAGAAGGCCGGGCGATCGATCAGCCCGTATTTGGCAAGCTCGGCATAGCCGGCGCGGAACTCGCGGACGGGCAGCGTGTCGAGCACTTGAGTGTCGGCGAGCACCAGCCTGGGCTGGTGGAAGACGCCGACCAGGTTCTTGCCGCGCGGGCTGTTGATGCCGGTCTTGCCGCCGACGGAGGAATCGACCTGCGCCAAGAGCGAGGTCGGGATCTGCACGAAATTCATGCCGCGCCGCACGATGCCGGACGCAAAGCCGGCGAGGTCGCCGATGACGCCGCCGCCGAGCGCGATCACCACGTCGCGGCGTTCGAGCTTGGCGGCGAGCACGCCGTCGACCACCTCCTCGAGATGGGCGAAGCTCTTGGTCTTCTCCCCGGCCGGCAATGTGATGACGGCGGACTGGATGCCGCCTTTCTCCAATCCCGCCTTCAGCGTGTCGAGATGCGCGGCGGCGACGTTCTCGTCGGTGACGATGGCCGCGCGGGTGCCAGGAAGCCGGCGCGCGACCTCCTCGCCGGAGCGCGCCAGCAATCCGGAACCGATAAGGATGTCATAGGCGCGGTCGCCGAGCCCGACCTCGACCTTTACCGGTTCGGCATGGCTCACGGCTGCACCTCGTCATTTGTGGCGCCTGTAGCGCCCGTCGCGATCGCCTCGACGCCGAGATGGGCGCAGAGCGCCGCGACGACTTCGCCGGCGATGATCTCCTTGCGGTCGTCGCGCGTCGGCACGGTCAGGTCGGCGGCGGCATAGACCGGATAACGCTCGCCCATCAGCTTTTCCAGCACGGCGCGCGGATCGGGGTTCTTCAACAGCGGCCGGTTCTGCTTCTTGGAGACGCGCTCCATCAAGAGGTCCAGATCGGCCTTCAGCCAGACCGACACGCCATGCG
>NZ_RZSB01001029.1:0-1689 GCF_004023285.1 Mesorhizobium sp. M2A.F.Ca.ET.067.02.1.1 | reverse complement strand
GCAACATCCCGGCGCATGTCTTCGAGCTGTTTCCGGTGCTGAAGCAGATGCTCGGCCGCCGCGGCGGCGATCTCTCCGGCGGCCAGCAGCAGCAGCTCGCCATCGGCCGGGCGCTGGTGATGCGGCCGAAGCTCCTGGTGCTCGACGAGCCGACCGAAGGCATCCAGCCGTCGATCATCAAGGATATCGGCCGCGCCATCCGCTATCTGCGCGACCAGGCGGAGATCGCCGTGCTTCTGGTTGAGCAATATCTCGACTTCTGCCGCGAGCTAGCCGACGAGGTCAACATCATGGATCGCGGCCAGATCGTGCATACGGGTCCGGCGGAAGACCTCGACAGGGCGGATGTGCGGAAGTTCCTCACGGTGTAAGTCGCGTCGTCGTCATCCTTGGGCGAAGCAAGGAGCGAAGCGACGCGGCGCAGACCCAACCATCCATGCCGTGACGTCGGCCGCAGAGTGCTGCGCTACAGAATAGGGTTCTTTGCGCAGCGCCATTCCAACTTCCGCACCATCAGTAACGCTTCCAAGTAACGGCATAAATCCTCGGGTCTTCGCTCCGCTTCGCGTCGCTGCGCCCAAGGATGACGAAGTGTTCGACGGCTCTGGCGCGCTCAATACTCCATGCTAGTCTTTTCTTGGCCTTGGTGAGTCGGCCGCTTTCCGTACCAGTCGCGCGAATGAGGGGGGAAGGCGCGGACACCGCCCGCAAGTTCCACGCAAGCGAGCCCGCTTAGCTTTCCCCGCAGTGATTGTCGGTCAATGCGTCCAAAAAGACTCTTGCCAGGGGATGGCGATGGAACGTTTTGTCGAGGACTATCAGAAGCGGCGCCTCACGGAGCGCGTCGATATCATGACCGCGATCAACATCCTGATGTCGCAAGGCTATGACGAGGATGATCTGCTCGGCGAAATGACCAAGGTTTTTTATGTCGACCTTGACGCCTTCAACGACGTGATTGCTCACCACTGAGAGTGAGCAGGAGGCCCCGAAAAGGTCATCCGGCGAGGCGGAAGTCCAGGACGCGATTGCGGCCGGCGCGCTTGGCGGCGTAGAGCGCCTTGTCGGCGGCGCTGAGCACTTTGTCGAAGCTCATGCCGTCCGTGCTGCCGAAGGCGAAGCCGGCGCTGACCGTGCAGCGCAGCGGGCCGGTTTCGGTCTCAATCGTGCGCGCGGCGAAAGCGGCCCTGACACGTTCGGCCGTTGCTCCAGCCACCTCGGGCAAAATGCGCCTCAACACCATGGCAAATTCCTCGCCGCCCATGCGCGCGGCGGAGTCGTTCGGGCGCAGACCGGCGCAAAGCACTTCGGCAAAGACCCTCAGCACCTCGTCGCCGGCGGCATGGCCGAACTGGTCGTTGATCGCCTTGAAGCCGTCGAGGTCGAACACGACCACAGCGGTGAAGGCGCTGACCGGCGTCTTGCCGTGCAGGTCGAACAGAGCGCGGCGGTTGAGCAGGCCGGTCAAGGCATCGGTTTGCGCCTCGCGCTGATGGTGGCGGGCGAGCCGACCCTGGTTGAGCGCCAGCGACAATGCGCCGATGCCGGTCATGGAAGCGATGACGATGACGAGGCTCAGATCCTCCGCCCAGTTGCTCGGCGCGTGACCGAGAACCAGTTTGCCATCCCACGCCAGCACGGCCGCGCACAGCACGAAGGATGCCGCGGTCAGTGAATAGAGCAGCGACA
>NZ_RZSB01001028.1:0-1691 GCF_004023285.1 Mesorhizobium sp. M2A.F.Ca.ET.067.02.1.1 | reverse complement strand
CATGTCGTAGGAGCGCAGCCCCGAAAGCACGGTCAGCACGACCAGCGGCAGCGCCTGCACCGTATGCGCGATGACGAGGCCGGTCAGCGTATTGTTGAGGCCGATGCGGGCATAGAGGAAGAACGTGCCGATGCCGATCAGGATGACCGGGATGATCAGCGATGCCGTGAGCAGCACGTTGATCAAGCCGGTCATCCTGAGCGTGCGGGCGTTGATGGCGTAGGCCGCCGCGGTGCCGAGCAGCGTCGCGACGATCGCCGTCATCACCGCTACCTTGACCGATACGACGGTGGCGTCGCGCCATTCGAGGGAACCGAAATAGCTTTCGTACCAGCGCAGCGACCATTCCTGCGGCGGGAACTCCAAGAGCGAGGAGCCGGAGAAGGACATGATGACGATGATCACCGACGGGGCGATCAGGAACAGCATGACGAGGCCGCCGAGCGCGTAGAGCCAGAGGCGTTGCCGATGCGAGATCGGCAGGGCGTTTTCCATGCTCATCGCCTGCTCCAGACCCCGGTCGCGCGGGTGCCGAGCAGCCAGTGGAAAAGGCCGAGCAGCGCCAGCGTGACGGCGAGCAGCACGACGCCAAGTGCTGCGCCCGCGCCCCAGTTGGAATAGAGGCTGGTGGTCTGCTCCATGCGCATCGCCCACATGATCACCTTGCCGCCGCCCATCAGCGCCGGCGTGACGAAGAAGCCGAGGCAGAGCACGAAGACGATGACCAGGCCCGAAGCCAGGCCCGGCAGCGACAGCGGAAAGAAGATCTGCCGGAAGGTGGCGGCGGGGCTCGCGCCGAGATTCATGCCGGCGCGCAGGCAGTCGACGTCGATCGTCTTCATCGAGGCATAGAGCGGCAGCACCAGGAAGGGCAGCATGATGTGGGTCATGCCGATGATGACGCCGGCGAAATTGTTGGCGAGCGGCAGCGGCTGGGAGATGATTCCGAGATCGATCAGCCACGTGTTGACCAGTCCCTTGCGCTGCAGGATGACCAGCCAGGCATAGGTGCGCACCAGCACCGAGGTCCAGAACGGCAGGATGACGAAGATCAGGCAGATGGAGGCGGCGCGACGCGGCAGCTGCGAGAGCATGTAGGCCAAGGGATAGCCGAGCAGCACGCAGGCGCCGGTGACGGTGAAGGCCACCTTGAAGGTGGTGACGAAGGTCTTGATGTAGGATGCCTGCTCGAAGAAGCGCGCGTAATTGGCGGCGCTGAGCTGACCGCTCTCATCGAACAGCGAAAGCCAGAACAGCCAGCCGATCGGCACGATGATGACGGCGAAGACCAGGAAGAGCCCGGGCGACAGCAGCGCGAGCATGCCATGCGCTTCCCATCGCGCGTCGGCGTTGAGCGCATCGGCATTGAGCGCCCCATCGCGTCGGGAGGCATGACCGAGACTGGCGGATGCGAGGCTCATTGGTCGGCCACCAGCACGACGTCCTGGGCATCGATACCGAGCGTGATCGGCTCGCCCGGCGCCGGCAGTTTCGCCAGCACATCGGAGCGGCAATAGTCGCGCAGAGTCACCTGCCGGCCGTCCTTGAGCGTGGCGTAGCAGACGAAGCTGTCGCCCTGGTAGATGACGTCGCCGACGGTTGCTAGCAGCAGGTTGACGCCGGTCTCGCCGACGTCGGCAACCAGGCGCAGCTTTTCCGGCCGCACCACCATCAGATGCCGACCAGTGGAT
>NZ_RZSB01001027.1:0-1694 GCF_004023285.1 Mesorhizobium sp. M2A.F.Ca.ET.067.02.1.1 | reverse complement strand
GCCGCGCCCTGCCTCGAGATCCGCGACGACCCCGCCACCGCCGCCGACTACACCGCCCGCGCCAATCTTGTCGGCGTCGTCTCCAACGGCTCCGCCGTGCTTGGGCTCGGCAATATCGGCCCGCTCGCCTCCAAGCCGGTGATGGAAGGCAAGGCGGTGCTGTTCAAGAAATTCGCAGGCATCGACGTCTTCGACATCGAGATCGACGCGCCGGAGATCGAGCGCATGGTGGAGACCGTGGCGGCGCTGGAGCCGACCTTCGGCGGCATCAACCTCGAGGACATCAAGGCGCCGGAATGCTTCGAGGTCGAGGAGCAGTTGAAGGCCCGGATGGGCATTCCGGTGTTCCACGACGACCAGCATGGCACGGCGATCATCGTCGCGGCCGTGGTGCTCAACGGGCTGGAACTGGCCGGCAAGGCGATTTCCGACATCAAGATCGTCACTTCCGGCGCGGGCGCCGCAGCACTTGCCTGCCTCAACCTTCTGGTCTCGCTCGGCGCCCAGGTGGAAAACATCTGGGTCACCGACCGTTTCGGAGTCGCCTACAAGGGCCGCGTCGAGGAGATGGATCGCTGGAAGGACCCTTATGTGAAGGACACTGAGGCGCGCACGCTGGCCGATGTCATTTCCGGCGCCGACGTCTTTCTCGGCCTCTCCGCCGCCGGCGTGTTGAAGCCGGAGCTCCTGCAGCATATGGCGCCGAAACCGCTCATCCTGGCTTTGGCCAACCCCAATCCCGAGATCATGCCGGAGCTGGCGCGGGCCGCCCGGCCGGACGCCATGATCTGCACCGGGCGGTCCGATTTTCCCAACCAAGTCAACAACGTGCTCTGCTTTCCTTACATCTTCCGGGGCGCGCTCGATTGCGGCGCCAGCGCCATCAACGAGGAGATGAAGATGGCGGCGGTGCGGGCGATCGCCGCCCTTGCCCGCGAGGAGCCTTCGGACGTCGCCGCCCGCGCCTATTCTGGCGAGACGCCGATGTTCGGCCCCGATTTCCTGATCCCTTCGCCCTTCGATCCGCGCCTTATCCTGCGCATCGCGCCGGCGGTGGCGAAGGCTGCCTGCGACACCGGCGTCGCGACGCGGCCGATCGCCGACTTCGCCGCCTATATCGACAAGCTCAACCGCTTCGTCTTCCGCTCCGGCCTGGTGATGAAGCCGGTGTTTTCCTCCGCCAAGGCTTCAAGCTCCAAGCGCGTCATCTACGCCGACGGCGAGGACGAGCGCGTGCTGCGCGCCGCCCAGGTGGTGCTGGAGGAAGGCATCGCCGAACCGACTTTGATCGGCCGCCCGCATGTGGTGGAGGTGCGCCTGAAGCGTTACGGCCTGCGCATCCGGCCGGGCGTTGATTTCGCGTTGATCAATCCGGAAGACGATCCGCGCTACCGCCATTATGTCGATCTTTTGATCGAACTCGCCGGCCGGCGCGGGGTGACGACGGAAGCCGCTCGCACCATGGTGCGCACCAACAATACGGTTATCGCGGCGCTCGCGCTGAAGCGTGGCGATGCGGATGCCATGATCTGCGGGCTCGAAGGTCGTTTCGAGCGGCACTTGCGCAACGTCTCGCTGATCATCGGGCCGCGCGCCGGCGTCAAGGACCGCGATCTGTCGGCGCTCTCCATGCTGATTTCGCAGCGGGGCATCATCTTTCTCACAGACACTTACGTCTCCATCGATCCCACAGC
>NZ_RZSB01001026.1:0-1695 GCF_004023285.1 Mesorhizobium sp. M2A.F.Ca.ET.067.02.1.1 | reverse complement strand
GGCGATCGAGGCCAACAGCGAGTTAATCTGCTTCAGGTCGCGGATGGTGTCGAGGTGGATCGAGCTGGTCTCGACGCTCTTGGCGGTGCCTGCGCGCAGGCGCAGGAAATGGCTGGCGCTGGTTTCCTTCTCGCGCTCGCGCAAAAGGTCTTTTTCCAGCACCAGTTGGCGCGCGGTCTCGGGGTCGCGCGAGACGAGCACGTTGAAGGCAAGCCGCGCATTGGCAAGCACGGAAGAGTGGAAGGCGCAAAGCTCCTGCCAGCCCTCCGGCGTGAATTCCAGGCCGCGCTCCAGCTTCTTCCTGACATGCACCAGCATGTTGCGCACGATGATGTCGCCGACCTGTTCCAGCTTGACGCAGGCGCCGATCAGTTCCTGGCAGCGCAACGCCTCGTCCTCGGTCAGCGGGTTTCGGGTGACTTTGGCTAGGTAGAGCTTGATCGCGGCGTGCTTCCGGTCGACGCGGTCGTCGAGCGCGGCAAGCGCCTTGATCTTGGCGGGGTCGGCATCCTCATAAAGCTCGATGATGCGCTTCAGCATGATCTCGACCGTCTCGCAAACCCGCACCACCTCGCGCGTAGCGTTGGCCAACGCCTGGCTCGGCGTATCGAGGGCGCTCTCATTCAGCGCCGACAGCTCCACGATCTCGAGCGTGGCGGCCGGCTGCGGCGTGCTGCCCAGCGCCACGATCTTTTCGGAAGCGCGGTAGACGAGGCCGGCCAGCGGCAGTCCGGCCAGCAGGATCAGCACATTGAACAGGATGTGGGCGTTGACGATCTGATCGGGCGCGCTTCTGCCGAGGAAGCCGACATCCGGCTTGAAGGTCATGATCAGGACCAGCATGATCAGCGAGCCGAGGCCGCGCATCAAAAGATTGCCGACCGGCACGATGCGCACCTCGCGCGGCGCCGACCGCGTCAGCATCGGCGCAATCAGCGACGAGCCGAGATTGACGCCCAGCACCAGCACGACGCCCAGTTCCGGCGTGATCAGCCCGCGGCCCGCCAGTGTCGCCATCAAAAGCACCGCGGCGATGCTCGACTGGAACAGCCAGGTGACCAGCGCGGCTAACAGATAGGTGGTGATGGAGTCGCCCGAGAAATAATTGATGATCAGCGGCATCAGCTGGCTGTTGCGCAGCGGCTCCGACGCCTGGCCGATCATCTCCAGAGACAGGATCAGCAGGCCGACGCCGATCAGGATGCGGCCCGTCTGCCGCCAGTCCCGCCGCTCGGTGGCCATGAACATGACCGTGCCCGCGATCAGGCAGAGCGGCACCAGAAGCGTCAGATCGAAGGTGAGCAGCTTGGCCACCAACGCCGAGCCGATCTCGGCGCCGCGCACAGCCAGTTGTCCGGCGGCGCCCGAAACGATGCCGGCGCCGGCGAAGGAGCCGACCAGCAGCGTCACCGCGGTTGAGCTCTGCAGCGCGACCGCCAGGCCGCAGCCTGTGAGCACCGCCATGACCGGATTGCGCATGGTGGCGCGCAGCCTGTGGCGCAGCACGTCACCATAGGCGCGCTCGACCCCTGTCTTCACCATGCGGGTGGCGAACAGCATCAGCGCCACCGCGCCGGCAAGGTGCAGGAGGACGACGGAGCCGCTCACAGCCAACCCCGCGGGGTAGCTCTGGCAGCGCGGAGAGAGGTACGAATCTTAGCCATCTCGAGGCCTGGAAATACACCAATTAAGATT
>NZ_RZSB01001025.1:0-1703 GCF_004023285.1 Mesorhizobium sp. M2A.F.Ca.ET.067.02.1.1 | reverse complement strand
GGCCGAGACCGCGATACGGGAAGCCGACGCCGTCATCGTCACCTCCTATTGTCCCGATGCCGTCGAGGCCTCGCGGATCGCGAACGACAGCTGCCGCAGCCTGAAGGTGTTTTACGATCTCGATACACCGGTGACGCTGGCGAGCATAGAGCGAGGTGACTACCCGGCCTATTTCGAGCCGAAGGGATTGCGCGATTTCGACCTGGTCCTGAGCTACACGGGAGGGCCGGCGATCGACACACTGAAGAGCATACTTGGCGCACGTCATGTCCTGCCGCTCTACGGCCATGTCGATCCTGACCGGCACCGGCCGGCGCAGCCAAGGCCCGAGTTCGCATGCGACCTGTCCTATCTCGGCACCTATGCCGAGGACCGGCAGGCGGCCGTGGAAAGGCTGCTCGTCGCTCCAGCGGCCCGACTGCCGAACCGCCGTTTCGTCATAGGCGGGGCGCAGTACCCGCAGGACTTCCCCTGGAGCAGCAACATCTATTTCGTCAGGCACCTGCCGCCGGCCGATCACCCGGCCTTCTTTTCCTCCTCGCGCCTGACGCTGAATGTCACCCGCGAGGCAATGGCGCGACAGGGCTGGTGCCCGTCAGGCCGTCTGTTCGAGGCGGCGGCGTGCGGCGCCGCGATCATCTCCGACGACTGGGCCGGCCTCGACAGCTTCTTCACGCCCGGCAGCGAGATTCTGTTGGCGCACAGCACCGGCGACGTCGTTGCCGCGCTTGACCTGTCGGAGAACGAGATCGCGACTCTCGGCCGCCGCGCCCGGGAGCGCGTTCTCGACGAGCATACGTCCGCGCATCGCGCCGCCGAACTCGACCGCATCCTGAACGACGCTTTTTCGTCCATGTCGAAGGGCACAATGGAGGAAGCTGTCTGATGTTTGGCATCGTGCCTGCCGCCGGCCGCGGCAGCCGCATTCAGCCGCTGGGTTTCTCCAAGGAGCTGCTGCCGGTCGGCAGCCGCCTGGACGGCCAGACCGAACGCCCTTGCGCGGTGAGCGAATATCTGGTGCGGCGCATGGTGCGCAACGGCGTCGACCGCATCTGCTTCATCAT
This sequence comes from Mesorhizobium sp. M2A.F.Ca.ET.067.02.1.1, assembly GCF_004023285.1. Classification (NCBI taxonomy): domain Bacteria; kingdom Pseudomonadati; phylum Pseudomonadota; class Alphaproteobacteria; order Hyphomicrobiales; family Phyllobacteriaceae; genus Mesorhizobium; species Mesorhizobium sp. M2A.F.Ca.ET.067.02.1.1. The sequence goes on along the minus strand of NZ_RZSB01001025.1, from coordinate 639 downwards.
CGGTTCCGGCAAGTCGGACATCCTCGAATATTACGCCGCCGGCTATGGCGACGCCGCGGCGATCTTCGTGGCGCAGCCGTCTCCGGTTGGCCTTTGCGACGCGATCTTCCGCGCCGCACCGCTCGTGACACCGGACGAAACGGTCCTGATCGGCCTGCCTGACACGATCTGGTTCCCTGAAGACGGCTTCTGCCGTCTGGCCGACGACCGGCTGTCCTTCCTGATGTTTCCGGTCGATCGCCCGGAACTGTTCGACGCCGTCGTCCTCGATGGGAACGGGCGGGTCGAGCAGATCCAGGTCAAGCAAGCTGACGCCGCGACAAACTGGGTCTGGGGCGCCTTCAAGATGCCGGGCCGTGTCTTCCATCAACTGGCGGCCCTGTGGCGCCAGCGCGACGGCGTCGACGAGTATTTCGGCACGCTGGTCAACGCCTATCTCGCCGGCGGAGGCGAAGCTTACGGCGTCAAGGCGGGGACGGCCTATGTCGATGTCGGTACCTTCAACGGCTATCGCACGGCGCTCAGGCTGCTCGAAAGCAACGACGCCATCGATGACGGACCCCTGCCGACATTCGCATCGCAGGACCGCTCGCCAATGCCAACCGTTCCAGGCGAAGGAGCTTAGCCATGCTGCATTCC
>NZ_RZSB01001024.1:0-1705 GCF_004023285.1 Mesorhizobium sp. M2A.F.Ca.ET.067.02.1.1 | reverse complement strand
GCTAAATATCGACTCCCATGCAAAACCCTCACAAGGGGAGAAGGAAAGGCGGCGCTTACCCCAAAAACACCTTCGCCTTCATCGTCTCCGGTATCGCCACGCCAAGCCGGCTCAGCACCGTCGGCGCGAGCTGCAGCTGGTCGAGCAGCGTGTCGGCCTCGGGGCCTTTCGCGGGCCCGAAATAATAGAGCGCGAAATCCTGCATCTCGTCGTCATGGCCGCCATGGTGGCCGCGGTCGGTCTGGCCGTGGTCGGCCGTCACGATCACTTCATAACCGGCTTCGCGCCATCGCGGCAGGAAGGCGGCGAGCATGCCGTCCATGGCGTAGCAGGCATGGTCCATCTCGATGCAGTCATGGCCGAAGCGATGTCCCATCGAATCCAGCGTGCAGGTGTGCAGGATGCCGTAGTCGATGCCGTGTCGCTTCGCCAGCATGGTCAGCGTCGCGAACAGGTCGATGTCGCTCGGCGTCATCTGGTTCTTGAGATTGTAGCCGGTCATGGTGTGGAAGCGGCCATGCGTGATCGGCCCGCTTGGATCGTCGAACTCCATGTCCTCGACAAGGTCGAACGGAAAGCTGCGGAAGAATTCCGACCAATAGGAATGGGTCACCGCACCCGTCCTGCCGCCGGCCTTGCTGACCTCCGAGAAGATGTCGGGCTGCGTGACGCGAAAGCGATTCTCGTTGGAAAGAATGCCATGCACCTGCGGCGAAACACCGGTGTGGATCGAGGCGTAGCAGCAGGCCGAGGTCGAGGGCAGCACCGAGCGCATCTTCCACGCCTGCGCCTCGCCCGACTGCGTCCAGCCCTCGAGATTGCCCATCAGCCGGCGCCAGTTCCGGTAGGGCACGCCGTCGAGGATGATGAGCAGCAGTTTGGATTTGAGCGCCACGGACAGCTTCCTATGATTGTCGGTCTAAACAAGAACGCCGCGCGTCCCGGGGACACGCGGCGTTCGAAGAATTATACTGATATCAGGCGTTCAGCCAGCATTCGCAGAGCGCGTAGCCGTCCATCATCTCGCCATTTGGGTTCTTGGCGTAGCCGCTGATCTTCTTGGTGTTGGCAGCGTCGACGAACTGGTTGAAGAACGGCACGATCAGGCCGCCTTCGTCGCGCATCAGCATCGCCATGTCGCGATAGATCGCCTTGCGCTTGGCCTGGTCCAACTCGGCGCGCGCGGCATAGAGCATCTTGTCGAATTCGGGCCGCTTGAAGCGTGTGTCGTTCCAGTCGGCGGTTGACAGATAGCCGGTGGAATACATCTGGCCTTGCGTCGGCCGCCCGCCCCAATAGGAGAGCGAGAAGGGCTGCTTGTTCCACACCTCCGACCAGTAACCGTCGCCCGGCTCGCGCTTGATCTCTATTTTGATGCCGGCCTTGGCGCAGGACTGCTGGTAGAGTTGCGCCGCGTCGACCGCGCCGGGGAAGGCGACGTCCGAGGTGCGCAGCAGGATCGAGCCGCTGTGGCCCGATTTCTTGTAGGCGGCTGCCGCTTTTTCCGGATCGAACTTGCGTTGCTCGATATCGGCGGAGAAAAGCGGGTAGGCTTCGTTGATCGGGAAGTCGTTGCCGACCGAGCCATAGCCGCGCAGGATCTTGTCGAGCATCTCCTCGCGGTCCATGGCAAGCTTCAGCGCCATGCGGAGGTCGTTGTTGTCGAAGGGCGCGGTGTCGCAGAACATGTTGAACGGGTAGTAGC
>NZ_RZSB01001023.1:0-1707 GCF_004023285.1 Mesorhizobium sp. M2A.F.Ca.ET.067.02.1.1 | reverse complement strand
GAAATGCGCCTTGTCGTCGCCGGCAGCGGCCCGGATCGCCTTCTTCAGCCGCTCGACCGGCAGCGAGAAGTCCGCCGAACGGGTGAATTCGCCGGGCATGATCTCGGCGGTGTTGGCGAGGAAGATCGTGTGGCCCTCGCGGACCGCGCCCAGCACCTTCTTGGCGCCGGAGACGACGAGGTCGCAGCCGAGCACAAGGTCGGCCTTGCCGGCCGAGACGCGAATGGCGTGGATGTCCTCGGGTGTCGGGGCGATGCGGACATGAGTGAAGACCGAGCCGCCCTTCTGGGCGAGGCCCGCCATATCGATCATGCCGCAACCCTTGCCTTCCAGATGCGCGGCCATGCCGAGCACCGCGCCGACGGTGACGACGCCGGTGCCGCCGACGCCGTCGATGATCGCCGCCCAGCCCTGGTTGCCCATGCGGAATTCGGCCGGCGCCGGCACGCCGTCCAGCGGATCGGCCCTGCCGGCAGTGCCTTCGGCCTTCCTGATCTTGCCGCCATGCACGGTGACGAAAGACGGGCAGAAACCGTTGAGGCAGGAAAAATCCTTGTTGCAGCTCGACTGGTCGATGCGGCGCTTGCGGCCGAATTCGGTCTCGACCGGCTGGATCGAGACGCAGTTGGACTGTACGCCGCAATCGCCGCAGCCTTCGCAGACCAGCTCGTTGATGAAGACGCGTTTGTCCGGATCGGGGAAGGTGCCGCGCTTGCGTCGGCGGCGCTTTTCGGCGGCGCAGGTCTGATCGTAGAGCAGCACCGAAACGCCTTTCACCTCGCGCAATTCGCGCTGGACGAGATCGAGATCGTCGCGATGGTGGATGGTTATGCCGGCCGGGAAATCGGCCTTGCCGGCATATTTGCCAGGCTCGTCCGTGACAACGGCGATGCGCTCGACGCCCTCGGCGCGCACTTGCCTGGCGATCATGTCGACGGTCAGGCCGCCCTCATGCGGCTGGCCGCCGGTCATGGCGACGGCATCGTTGTAGAGGATCTTGTAGGTGATGTTGGCGTCGGAGGACAGCGCGAAGCGGATCGCCAGCACGCCGGAGTGGTTGTAGGTGCCGTCGCCGAGATTCTGGAAGATGTGGTCGCGCTTGGAGAACGGCGCCTGTCCGACCCATTGCGCGCCCTCGCCTCCCATGGCGGTGAAGCCGACGGTGTTCCTGTCCATCCACAGCGCCATGAAGTGGCAGCCGATGCCGGCGGCGGCCAGCGAGCCGTCCGGCACCTTGGTCGAGGAATTATGCGGGCAGCCCGAGCAGAAGAAAGGCGTGCGCGAGCCGATATCGAGCGTGTCGGCGAGCATCGCCTGGAACTGGCGCAGCTTCGCCACCCGCGCTGCGATCTCTTCCGAGGAGCCGATGGTGCGCAGGATCCGTTCGCCGAGCGCAATCGCGATCTCGTTCGGATCGAGCGCACCCTTGGCCGGAAACAGCCAGTCACCGCGCTCGTCCTTCTTGCCGACGATCACCGGCTGGGTGGCGGTGCCGTAGAGGTTCTCGCGCAGCTGCACCTCGATCAGCGAGCGCTTCTCCTCGACGACGACGATGGTGTCGAGGCCGCGGGCGAAGTCGGCGATGTGCTGGAAATCCAACGGCCACGGACAGCCGACCTTGAACAGGCGGATGCCGATGCGGTTGGCGGCCGCTTCGTCGATGCCGATATCCTCCAGCGCTTGGCGGACGTCGAGATAGCTCTTGCC
>NZ_RZSB01001022.1:0-1708 GCF_004023285.1 Mesorhizobium sp. M2A.F.Ca.ET.067.02.1.1 | reverse complement strand
ATCCAGCGAGCCGGCGCTTGGCGGATCATGTGCAGAGGCAGCTAGGAAACCGACGGCGAAGCATCAATCGGCTGAAGCGGGACTCGTTCCTCACCGAACGGCCATCACGCGACGAGAAGCTGGAGGTGGAATGGCAGCGGCTGCTACAGGATGATGAGGTTGTCCAGGAGGACGAGATCGGGCAGATCACGGACGCGATCAAAGCCCGTTGGTTCTCGCCAGTACTCTTCAGGGTCTTTCCTCAGTTCGTCCCACTGGTTTGTCAAGGTATCCCGAGCGGAGCCGGCACTGGACCTGACTTCTTCGACGCGACCGCATCGAATAGTTCTTCCCCGCGCAGCCCACCCTGATAGTGGGCGATCAGGTCAGCGGCCGGCCTTCTCGCTTTCCCGGGCGAACCCGCCTTGGGCGCAGATTTGGTCGAAGATGTCTTGGAGAAGCGACAACTCACCCGGTTCAAGGAAGCCACCATTTGCCGGCGCGACTCACATTCCCTGCATTAACCGCTAATAATAACCCCAGCTCTTTGAGAACCACTCAATTTGGATAGGTATTCATTCTGGTGAGACCGGGCGAAAGTCAAAAACAAGTTTCCTCCGGTGCCTCTTCGGGCCAGGGGCGGAATGCTCGGTCTCGCCTATGAGTCACATCTGATGCGTGCCCACTGAGACGACGCGCTTGGGTGGTCCAGCAGCCTACTTCAGCTTGCTTAATTCTCGCCTGACCATGACAGCTATCGTGGTGGATGTGGCAAAGGCATAGACGACCAACTGGGCCGCTGGGCCGAAGCCCGTTCCTGCCAACCAAGCCAAGCCCAACACCGGAATGCTGATCGCACTTGCCGAGGCAATGAAGACCATGAAGGCCTCAATGATCGGCGCGAGATAGTCGAGGAAGGTTTCTTTCCGATCCATGCTCCACTGTCTCACCAGATGCCTTGGCTCTTGCAGTATGAGATGATAGCGGCGCTGTCGGTATCCGCTCCACCTATTTGCCTGACGACAAATTCTGCCTGTCCCGTTTGTCTGTAAGTCGCCAAGACGCCGACAAAGGGCGTTTCGCCAGCATAGCCCCCAAAGCCGTTCTTGGCGTTGACCAAGCCGCAGGCCAGAACGACACCGTCCTGGGCACCGGGAAAGAGAACCGCTTTGATCGGCCCGACCTTCGCGCTGTCGGGGTCCTTCAATTGCAGGATCACGGCGCGCCGGATCGCAGCCAGCTCATTGTCATTCAGATCATAGCCTTCCTGAGCGACTGCCGCCGATGCAAGAGCAACGGAAGCGGCGAGGACCGCAGTTCTTAAAGTGACCATGAAGGTTCCCCCCCGGTGGGGAGAAGATGCCCCGTTTCCGTACCCGGCGCAATAATTGGCAGGGCGAAGTCAGGGGCCAGCGGCGGGGGGCGAAAGTTCGCAGGGCTGGCATGGCTGGCATGGCGGGCGTATGCAGGCGAACAGCAGCCGGGCTGGTTGGGATGTATTCTCCTAATCGTCCTCGGGTTGTTGCCGCGTCGATTCCAATTGGCTGTGGGTTTGCTCTGGGCATCCTTCCTGATGAAGGTCATGCGCGGCTCACCAGACGCAAGTCCAGACTTCTAGGCCTGGGGCGCATTCATATTCCCGGTAATAGCGTTTTTCTTTGCGGCCCCGGTTGCGCGACTTCTCTCTTGAGAGTGCCACCGGCCAAGATCTTGACACCCGGTTTGAGAA
>NZ_RZSB01001021.1:0-1709 GCF_004023285.1 Mesorhizobium sp. M2A.F.Ca.ET.067.02.1.1 | reverse complement strand
GTGCATCGCCTGGCCATGCGGCTTGACGACCAGATCGCGCTGGTCGCGGGCGCGCTGTCCTCGGATCCGGAGAATGCCGCGGCCTCCGCCGTCGAGATTGGCATCGCGCCGGAGCGCAGCTATGCCGACTACCATGCCATGGCCAAGGCCGAAGCGGCACGGCCGGACGGCATCGAGGCGGTGGTCATCGTCACGCCCAACCATCTGCACGCACCGATCGCGACGGCCTTCCTCGAGGCCGGCATAGATGTCATCTGCGACAAGCCGCTTTCGACGACGCTTGGCGAGGCCGAAGCCCTGGTGGCGCTGACGAAAGCGAAGCAGCGCCGATTTGTCGTCACGCTCAACAACACGGGCTATGCCATGGTGCGCCAGGCGCGCGAAATGGTGGCGGCGGGCGAGCTCGGCCGCATCGTGTCGGTGCACGGCGCCTATATCCAGGACTGGCTGACCAAGCCGATCGACGCCGAGGGCCAGAAGCAGGCCGAATGGCGTACCGATCCGGTGCGCGCGGGCCAGTCTGCCGTGCTTGCCGATATCGGCGTGCATGCCTTCAACCTGGCAAGCTTCGTTTCCGGTTTCGAGGCGGAGGCGGTTTCGGCCGACCTCTTCACCGCCGTGCCCGGACGGCGGCTCGACGATAACGCGCATGTGCTGATGCGCTGGACAGGTGGGGCGCGCGGCACGATCCTCGCCAGCCAGACCTCGCCCGGGCATTACAACGACCTCTCGGTGCGCATCTATGGGGAGAAGGCCGGGCTCGAATGGTCTGGATCGCGCCCAGAGGAACTGCGTTTCTCGCCCTATGGCGAGGAGACGCGCACGATGATGCGCGGCGGCCATGGATCGACGGCGGAAGCGAGGCGCGTTTCGCGCATGCCGGCAGCGCACCCGGAAGGCTACATCGAGGCCTTCGCCAATTTCTACCGCGACGCCACCGACATCATCCGCGCGCATCGTTCTGGTAGCGCGGTCGATGCCGTGCGGGCAGCGCAGGTGCCCGATGTGGTCGACGGCGCGCGCGGCGTGAAGTTCGTCGCAGCGGCCGTGGAGTCGAACGCGGCTGGAGGTGCTTGGACGACTGCGAAATTTGAGTGAGGGCAATCGCACTCTTGACGGCTTGCCAAACTCAGCCTCCGATGGCCGCAAACGCAGTTTGATAAAGCCGCCTCGGCGAACCATGAAGCGCGCGCAGATCGAAGAGCAGAACCGTTACCTCCTGCGGCGCCAGCGCGAATTCCGCCAGGCCGCCGATGTCGTCACGCAGTCCTGGATGGCGTTCCCCGAGATCGAGGCGATCGCTGTCATCGGCTCGGTGGCGAAACCGCTCTGGAAGGAGATTCCGAGGTTCAGCGACTTCCGCCGCGCGGGTATCGAAGTTTGGCATGAATGCAGCGACCTCGACCTGGCTGTCTGGGTCGACTCGCAACACCGGCTTGGCGAGTTGCGCCGTAAGGGAGCCGCGGCGCTGCGGCAGGCGTTCGAGGCCGGGCTTGGCATCAGTGTCGCCGACCATCAACTCGACGTTTTCCTGTTCGAGCCCGGCAGCGACCACTACCTTGGCCGGCTTTGCTCCTTCAACCGCTGTCCGAAGGGAAATCGGGATTGTCTGGTTCCCGGCTGCGGGGCGATACCCTTCAACAAGCGCATCGCGGATTTCCGGCCCTACGCCGATTTGTTGGAGCCGGGCACATATTCTACCCTCTACC
>NZ_RZSB01001020.1:0-1711 GCF_004023285.1 Mesorhizobium sp. M2A.F.Ca.ET.067.02.1.1 | reverse complement strand
GGATAGCGGATCTTGCCTTTTTCGAGCAGGCGCTGATAGGCGCCGAGCGTTTCCTCGTAAGGCGTGGCCGGGTCCGGCCAGTGCGACAGATAGAGGTCGATGACATCGACCTGCAGCCGTTTGAGCGATGCCTCGACCGCCTTTTCGATATAAGCGGCGGAGAGGTCGCGTTTACCCTGGCCCATATCCGAGCCGACCTTGGTGATGATGACCACCTTGTCGCGGTTGCCGCGGCTCTTCATCCAATTGCCGATGATGGTTTCCGACTCGCCGCCCTTGTTGCCGGGAACCCAGCGCGAATAGGCATCGGCCGTATCGATGGCGTTCAGGCCGGCTCCGGCGAACCGGTCAAGCAGATCGAAGGAGGTCTTCTCGTCGGCGGTCCAGCCGAAGACGTTGCCGCCCAGGACCAGCGGCGCGATTAAAAGGTCGGTGCGACCGAGACGGCGTTTCTGCAAGACTGATCTCCGTGATGCTGGAACGGGCCTGACGCCCAGGGATGGGATGCCGCTAAGCTAGGTCGTGGCCGGACGAGGTCAAAGGCATGGTTTTGCTTTTTGATCGGACCAGCACTTCACGAAGACGAGACCTGACGGCCCACCTCTTCCAGCCAGTGATCGCGGATGCCGAGCGCCTCGAGATGCTCGAGCGTGCTCAGCACATAATCCTCATTCCGGCCCGACTGGCCGACGGCGCCGCGAACGATCCTTGCCGCGTGATCGGCATCGAGCGCGCCAGCATATTGTTCATGCCGCCGGTCGACGATGTAGGCGACCGCCTCGACCGAAACGCCCTCTCCTTTCCCGTCCCTGCCCAGTCGGACATCGAGCATGCGTTCGAGATAGACGCTGGTCACCAGCTCTCGCTCGCGCAGGTAGGAAAGCACCTCGTCGCGCAGATTGCCGGGGACGCGGTAGGCGAGGCCGATGCAGGAGCCGCCCCGGTCGAGGCCGAGCACCAGACCCGGCCGTGCGCGCGTGCCGCGATGCACGAAGGAATAGACGCAAAGCGAGCGGCGGTAGCCGTAAAGCCGGGCGCGGCGCGTCTCGACATGGGCGAATCCGGGCCGCCAGATCAGCGAGCCATAGCCAAAAACCCAAAAATCGCCCATATCGCCAAGCCTGATCGCATTCGAGTGAACGACACCGCACCGGAGAGTGCTTCTTCTGTCCCCCGCTTGTTTGCGTGAAGCAAACGCCTGCACGCCGGGGTTAACGAGAGCCGCAGCATGACGTCAAGTGACGAGCGATCGCCCAAACCCCGCCGCCGGCTGCTTTGGCTCGCGGCGTTCATCGCCGTGCTGTTCGCCTTCTACAGCGGCGGCTGGTTCTATCTCGCCGAAAGGCTCAAGACCGAAGCCGACCAGGCGGTGGCGCGGCTGGGCAGCAAGGGGATCGCCGCCGGCTGCGCCAACCTCACCGTCAGCGGTTATCCGATGAGCTTCACGGTCTCCTGCGACAACATCGCGTATGAGGACGACGCCCGGAAAGTCGCTGCGTCTACCGGGAGCTTCAACGCCGTCGCTGGCATCACCGGTCTCTTGTCGCCGGTCGCCGACCTGCGCGGGCCGCTGCGCACGATGGCCCCCGGCATGCCGCCGCTCTGGATCGACTGGGACCAGTTGCAGGCCAATGTCAAAGTGTGGTGGCCGCTGCCGCGCAGTGTCTCGCTGCAGGCCGAAGGCCTGAACGGTCAGACCGACCCGCAGGAC
>NZ_RZSB01000101.1:0-11759 GCF_004023285.1 Mesorhizobium sp. M2A.F.Ca.ET.067.02.1.1 | reverse complement strand
CGACACGCAAGCTGCAACTGACACCGGAGGGAACCAGCTTTTACGACAGCGGCCTGCGTATCCTTGCCGATCTTGATGCGGCGGAACGCGAGGCGGCCGCAGGCGCCGCGCCGCGCGGAAAGCTCAGGGTCAACTCCTATGTGCCGTTCGGCCAGCACCGGCTGATGGAATTGCTGCCGCGTTTCCTGGAGCGCTATCCCGAGATTTCCGTCGAAGCGGTGCTGACCGACAATGTCATCAACCTGTTGGAGGAGCGGGCCGATGTCGCCATACGCGCCGGACCGCTTAGCGAGTCGCGCCTGGTGGCGCGCAAGCTCGGCCAGAGCCGGATGGTGCTGGTTGCGTCCCCCGCCTATCTCGCAGCACGCGGCACGCCGCGCGCATTGTCCGACCTTGCCCGCCACAACATGCTCGCCTTCGGCTTCGCCAGGCATATCGACGGCTGGCCTTTCATTGATGCCGCGGGCAAATCGATCATCCTGCCGATCGTCGGGAACATGTCGCTGACCGATGGCGAAGCGATGCGGCTGACGACATTGGCCGGAGCGGGCATCGCAAGATTGGCGCGCTGGCATGTCGAGCCCGACATCGCCGCAGGGCGGCTCGTGCCGCTGCTGGAGACGTTCAATCCCGGCGACGAGGAGCCGACGCACGCCGTCTATGTCGGCCACGGCAAGCATCTGCCGGCGCGGGTGCGGGCCTTTCTCGACTTTCTCGCGGAAACTGTCCGGCTCTGAAATGGAAGAGCCGCGCTTAGACAGCGCGGCTCCCGAAAAAAGCCAGCCTATTGGAGATAGATCACGCCTTCGGCACGAACGGCGCCGGACGCCGGCCGGCACTCTGCCGCTCAAGCATCCAGCCGGGATATTCGGCGGGCAGCGCGCTCACCTCGTCGAGCCTGGCAAGATCGTCGGCATCGAGCTGCAAGCCGGTAGCGGCGAGGTTCTGCTCGAGCTGGTCCATGCGGCTGGCGCCGATGAGGACGCTCATCACAAAAGGTTTTGCCAGCACGTAGCCAAGCGCCACGGTGGCAACGCTGACGTCATGCTTCTTCGCCACCTCGCGCATGACGGCGACCGCCGCCCAGGCGCGGTCTTCGTTGACCGGCGGGAAGTTGAAGGAGGCGCGGCGGCCCTCGCCATTGCCGGGAGCGCCAGGGCCGTATTTGCCGGAGAGCAGTCCGCCGGCCATCGGCGACCAGACCATCAGGCCGAGCTTCTCTTCGTTGATCAGCGGCACGATCTCGCGCTCGAGATCGCGGCCGGCGATCGAGTAATAGGACTGAATGGTCTCGAAACGGGCGAAGCCCTTGCGCTCGGCAATGCCCAGCGCCTTGGCGATGCGCCAGGCCTGCCAGTTGGAGACGCCGACATAGCGCACCTTGCCGCTGGCGACGAGATCGTCGAGCGCGCGCAGCGTCTCGTCGATCGGCGTCACCGTGTCGGTGCCATGCAACTGGTAGAGATCGATATGGTCGAGCTGCAGCCGCTTCAGGCTGCCGTCGACGGAATCCATGATGTGGCCGCGCGACGAGCCGCGCTCGTTCGGGCCGTTGCCCATCGCGCCATGCACCTTGGTGGCGATGATGACGTCCGAGCGCTTGATGCCGAGATCCTTGAGCGATTGTCCGAGCAATTGCTCGGACTGGCCGAAGGAATAGACATCCGCCGTGTCGAAGAAATTGACGCCGGCGGCGATCGAGCGGGCGACGATCTCGTTGACGCCCTTCTGGTCGAGACTGGCGATCAGCCCCCATTGGGCATTCTCGCCGGCGGCGCCGAACGTCATGGTGCCGAGGCAGAGTTCGGAAACGAAAAGGCCGGTATTGCCAAGCTGGTTGTAGCGCATGGTGGGATTCCCCGAGAGAAGGAGTGAGTGACCACAAGCAAATAGGAACGGGCCGTTTCGTTTCAAGCGCTGGCACAACCACGGTAGTCAACTTGGCGTGAAGTTGCCCGCCGGCGGATCCCAGAACGGTCAGACTTCCCAGGGATTGAGGACTGTAACGCCGACGCCCTCGAAGTCGGCGACGTTTCGCGTGACCAGGATCAGGTCGTGCACGAGGGCGGTCGCCGCAATAAGCGAGTCGGCGCTCCCCCGTGTGCGTCCCGCCGTTATGCGACCCCAGGCAAGAGCGACCTCCTCCGTGATCGCGAGAATGCGGTCCGTATTGTCTCTTCGAAGTTCTCGCAGCCAGATATCGAGCCGAGCCGCCCTTTCAGGGTCGATCTTACGCTGTTTGACGATTCCTCGCTCGATCTCACCCAGCGTAATGACACTAAGGTTGATCGACGCCGGATCAATCGAAGCTATCCAGGCAGTCGGCTTAGGCAACCGTCTTTGCACGTCCGACACGACGTTCGTGTCCAGCAGATACATCAGAGATCAATGTCCCGGATAATCGTGTCCGAGCGACGGGTGATTTCCTTGTCAAACTCCTCGTCCCAACCTGGACCGCTCAATAGGTACTCGACGAGCGATTTCTTCTTCCCGGCCAAGCGATCGTAGTCGTCTGCGGAGAGGACGACCGCGGCACGTTCGCCGCGAAGTGTCACGGTCTGCGGTCCCTCGGTTCGCGCCCGCTGGACCACTTTCGAGAAATTGTTCTTCGCGTCCTGAAGATGCCAGTTCATCTTGCTGCTCCTAGCTAGCTTGGCTAGATATAACGCGGTAGCCGCAGATATCAATCGATACCGGCGCAAGATACGGGGCGCAGGCTACCGGCTGCCGAAGATCGCCGATCCCACCCGGACGCTGGTCGCGCCGAAGGCGATCGCAGTCTCATAGTCGCCGGACATGCCCATCGACAGTTTTTCAACGCCGGCCTCGCGAGCGAGCTTTTCCAGCAGCGCGAAATGCGGGCCGGGGTTCTCATCGGCCGGGGGGATGCACATCAGGCCTTCGATGGCCAAGCCATGAACGTCGCGGCAGCGCTTGACGAAGGCGACCGCCTCGCGCGGCTCGATGCCTGCCTTTTGCGGCTCGGAGCCGGTGTTGACCTGGACATAGAGTCTTGGCGTCCGGCCTTGCCTGGTCATTTCCCTTGAAAGCTCCGCGGCGATCTTCTCGCGGTCGACGGTCTCGACGACGTCGAACAGCGCGACGGCTTCCTTGGCCTTGTTGGATTGGAGCGGGCCGATCAGATGCAGCTCCAGATCGGCAAATGCCTCCCTCAGCGCCGGCCATTTGCCCTGCGCTTCCTGCACGCGGTTCTCGCCGAAGACACGCTGGCCGGCCTCGATCACAGGGCGGATGTCCTCGGCCGCGAAGGTCTTCGACACCGCCACCAGGGTGACCGCGCCGGGCTCGCGCCTTGCCTCGCGCTCGGCGCTTGCTATCTTCGCCTTGACCGCGTGAAGCTGCTCTACGGCGTTCGTCATGCCACTATCCTGCCTATAGTTTTCATGGCCGGGCCGGCTCGCCGCAGTTGACGGGTCCGGCAATCCATGGTGAACACCGCGACGACATTGTCTCGGCTGCCGGCCTGGGCGTGTCGATATTCGGGCGATGCCGGCCTGCGAATGCCGGCCTGACCTGAATATCAACACACGCCTTAATCCAGCACCGCGCACCTGCTTTTAAGTGAAAAACATCCGATGGCAACCGAACGTTACAATCCGCGCACGTCAGAGCCCAAATGGCAGAAGGCCTGGGCCGAAAAGAAGCTGTTCGAGGCTCGCAACGACGATCCGAAGCCGAAATACTACGTGCTCGAGATGTTCCCCTATCCGTCGGGCAAGATCCATATCGGCCACACCCGCAACTACACGATGGGCGATGTGGTGGCGCGCTACAAGCGGGCCAAGGGCTTCAACGTGCTGCATCCGATGGGCTGGGACGCCTTCGGCATGCCTGCTGAAAACGCGGCCATGCAGAACAAGGTCCACCCCAAGGACTGGACCTACGAAAATATCGCCGTCATGCGCGAGCAGCTCAAGATGATGGGCCTGTCGCTCGACTGGGCGCGCGAGTTCGCGACCTGCGACGTCGACTACTATCACCGCCAGCAGATGCTGTTCCTTGACTTCGTCGAGAAGGGGCTGGTGACGCGCAAATCCTCCAAGGTCAACTGGGATCCGGAGGACATGACGGTGCTCGCCAACGAGCAGGTCATCGACGGCCGTGGCTGGCGCTCGGGGGCGTTGGTCGAGCAGCGCGAGCTGACGCAGTGGTTCTTCAAGATCACCGACTTCGCGCAGGATCTGCTGGATTCGCTCAACCTGCTCGAGGAGTGGCCGGAGAAGGTCAAGCTGATGCAGCACAACTGGATCGGCCGCTCCGAAGGCCTGCTGATCCGCTGGCCGTTGGCAAAACCGGTTGGCGACGCGCATGAGCTCGAAGTCTACACGACGAGGCCCGACACCATCTTCGGCGCTTCCTTCATGGCCGTCGCCGCCGACCATCCGCTGGCGAGGAAGGCCGCAGAGGAGAATGTCGAGCTGGCGAAGTTCATCGAGGAAGTCCGCCATATGGGCACCTCGGTGGCGGCGCTGGAGACGGCCGAAAAGAAGGGCTTCGACACCGGCATCCGCGTCGTCCACCCGTTCGACGAGAATTGGACGCTGCCGGTCTATGTCGCCAATTTCGTGCTGATGGAATATGGCACGGGCGCCATTTTCGGCTGCCCGTCGGGCGACCAGCGCGACCTCGATTTCGCCAACAAATACGGCCTGCCGGTGATCCCGGTGGTGATGCCCGAAGACGGCGACGCCAAGACCTTCCAGGTCATCGAGGAGGCCTATGTCGACGACGGCGTGATGATCAATTCGCGCTTCCTCGACGGCATGAAGCCCGAAAAGGCCTTCAATGAAGTGGCGAAGCTGCTGGAGGCAAAGACGATCGGCGGCCGGCCGATGGCGGAGCGCAAGGTGAATTTCCGCCTGCGCGACTGGGGCATCTCGCGCCAGCGCTACTGGGGCTGCCCGATCCCGATGATCCATTGCGAAGCCTGCGGCGTCGTGCCGGTGCCGAAGGCCGACCTGCCGGTGAAGCTGCCCGACGACATCGAGTTCGACCGTCCGGGCAATCCGCTCGACCGGCATCCGACCTGGCGGCATGTGAAGTGCCCGCAATGCGGCCGCGACGCGCGGCGCGAGACCGACACGATGGACACGTTCGTCGATTCGTCCTGGTATTTCGCCCGCTTCACCGCGCCCTGGGCCAATGAGCCGACCGAGCCGAAAGCGGCCGATGAATGGCTGGCGGTCGACCAGTATATCGGCGGCATCGAGCACGCGATCCTGCACCTGCTCTATTCGCGCTTCTTCACCCGCGCCATGCGCGAGACCGGTCACCTCAATCTCGCCGAGCCGTTCAAGGGCCTGTTCACGCAAGGCATGGTGGTGCACGAGACCTACCGTGTCGGCGGCCCGTCCAACAACGGGCGCTGGCTGTCGCCGAGCGAGGTCAGGCTCGAGGATGTCGGCGGCAAGCGCCTCGCCTTTGAGATCGCCACCGGCGAGGAGGCGACGATCGGCGCGCTGGAGAAGATGTCGAAATCGAAGAAGAATACGGTGAGCCCGGAAGAGATCACCGACGGCTACGGCGCCGACACGGCGCGCTGGTTCATGCTGTCGGACTCGCCGCCGGAGCGCGACGTCGAGTGGACAGACGATGGCGCGGCCGGCGCGCACCGTTTCGTGCAGCGCATCTGGCGACTGGTGCAGATCGCCGCCGAATCTCTGCCCGGCGTAAAGCCGGCAGCGGCGAAGGATGGCGATGCGGGCGCCGTGTCCAAGGCCGCGCACAAGATCCTGAGGGCGGTCGGCGAGGACATCGAGAAGCTCGGCTTCAACCGCGCGATCGCCCGCATCTATGAGCTTGCCAATGCGCTGGCGACGCCGCTCAACGACGTCGCCGAAGGCAAGGCCAATGCTGCGCTGAAGGGCGCCTGCCGCGAGGCGGTGGAGATCCTGGTGCACATCATCGCGCCGGTCATGCCGCATCTGGCGGAGGAATGCTGGGAGGCGCTGGGCGGGACCGAGATGGTCGCCGAGCGGCCGTGGCCGGTCTACGATCCGGCGCTGGTCGTCGACAACGAGATCGTGCTGCCGGTGCAGGTCAACGGCAAGAAGCGCGGGGATTTGACAATTGCCCGCGACGCGGATCAAGGTGCCGTCGAAAAAGCGGTGCTGGCTCTCGACTTCGTGCAAAAAGCACTGGAGGGTAAGGCTCCGCGCAAGGTGATCATCGTCCCGCAGAGGATCGTCAATGTCGTTGCCTGATCCGGTGAAGCCACAAGCGATCCGCCTGCGCGGCCGCCTGGCGGTCTGCGGCATGGTCGCCGCGCTTGCGCTGGTCTCGGCCTGCACCGTGCGGCCGCTCTATTCCAACCAGCCGCTGTCGCCCGGATCGCAGCTCAGCGCGTCCGCCGAGCTCGCCTCGATCTCGATCAAGCCGGTCAACACCCGCTATGCGCAGCAGGTGCGCAACAATCTGATCTTCGCTTTCGGGCAGGGCTCGGGCGAGCCGGCCTCGCCGGCCTACACGCTCGATCTCGGCGTCACCGAACTGGTCGAATCGGCGGCCATCGTGCAGGTGCAGACCCAGGAAGACGAGCCGACGGCGGGCACGGTCACGCTGACCGCCAACTATGTGCTCAGGGACACCGCGACCAACACGGTGATTGCCGTCGGCAAGCGCTCGATCCCGTCGTCCTTCGACCGGCCGCGCCAGGAATTCGCGGCCTATCGCGCCCAGATCGATGCCGAGAACCGCGCGGCGCGCGAGTTGGCCGATCTGCTGCGGCTGTCGATCGCGCAGGATCTGGCCAAGCACGGCAAGAAAGCCTAATTCCTCGCCGGGGATTGGCCGAAGCTTCCCCGACGTCGTCATCCCTGGGCGGAGCAGCCAAGAAGCGGCGTCGCGGAGACCCTGGGATCCATTCCGTTACCTCAACGCGAAGGTGCAGCGGAGCAGAATTCTGCGCCGTTGCGACGCTCGTATGTCACGGCATGGATCCTCGGGTCTGCGCCGCGTCGCTTCGCTCCTTGCTTCGCCCGTGGATGACGATCGCGATGGGCGCTCCGGCCAATCGCCAAGGCATGCGACCCACCAAGGTATAGACACTTTGCCAAGAAAAAAGGCCGGTCACCCGGCCTTTTTCTGGTCTGGCGAGATGTCGGTCTCAGCCGATCTTCTGGCCGGTCTTGGCCCAGTCGGCGAGGAAGGCGGCGAGGCCCCTGTCGGTCAGCGGATGATTGACAAGCGCCTTCAGCGTCGCCGGCGGCGCGGTGACGACATCGGCGCCGATCAGCGCCGCCTGCTTGACGTGATTCACCGTGCGCACCGAGGCGGTCAGGATCTCGGTCTTGAAATCGTAATTGTCGTAGATGGTGCGGATCTCGGAAATCAGCTCCATGCCGTCCGAGCCGGTGTCGTCAATGCGGCCGACGAAGGGCGAGATGAACGAAGCGCCGGCCTTGGCGGCGAGCAGCGCCTGGTTGGCCGAGAAGCACAGCGTCACGTTCACCATGCGCTTCATCTCGGTGCGGATGGTCTTGCAGGCCTTCAGCCCGTCCAGCGTCAGCGGCACCTTGATGCAGACATTCGGCGCGATCTTGGCCAGCACCTCGGCCTCGGCCATCATCTGATTGAATTCGGTCGCCACGACCTCGGCCGAGACCGGGCCTTCGACGATGTCGCAGATCTGCTTGGTGACTTCGGCGATCTTGCCGCCCGATTTCAGGATCAGCGACGGGTTGGTGGTGACGCCGTCGAGAAGCCCCAGATCGTGCAGCTCTTTAATTTCCTTGATGTCAGCGGTGTCGACGAAAAACTTCATGGCTGTCTCCTTGGGGATTGCCCGGCGGGCGCCAGGCAGATGAGAGGGTCCCCTTTGATCTAGACCAAAGTCAGGGCAAGGTCACGCCTGATGATCGAAGATTCGCCCTTTGTCGCGGCCGCGCCGGTGCTGGTGCCGATGCCTGCCGAACGGCCCTACACCTATGCCGTGCCGCCCGGCATGCGCGTGGTGCCGGGCTCGATCGTGCGCGTGCCGCTCGGGCCGCGCCAGGTCGCGGGCATTGTCTGGGACGGCGCGGTCGAGACGGTCGACGCGAAGAAGTTGCGGCCGATCGAGGAGGTCTTCGACTGCCCGCCGATCGACCGGGCCATGCGCCGCTTCGTCGACTGGATCGCGCATTACACGCTGTCGGCGCCAGGCATGGTCGCGCGGATGCTACTCCGCGCTCCCGAAGCGTTCGACCCGGAGCCCTGGATCGAGGGATTGCAGCGCACGCTGGCCGAGCCGGACCGGTTGACGGACGCGCGGCGACGCGTGCTGGAGACGGCCGAAGGCGGGCTGGCCTGGACGCGCTCGGGCCTGGCGCATGCGGCGGGCGTGTCCTCGACCGTGATCGACGGATTGCGGGCGCAGGGCGTGTTCGAGACGGTGATGATCCCGCCGCGGCCGGTCGTGGCCGCGCCCGACCCTTCTCACGCAATGCCGGAATTGATGCCGGACCAGGAAGCTGCGGCGGACAGGCTGCGCTCGGCAATCGCTGCCGATGCCTTCAACGTCACTCTGCTCGATGGCGTCACCGGCTCGGGCAAGACGGAAGTCTATTTCGAAGCGGTGGCGGCGGCCCTCGACAAGGTCAGGCAGGTGCTGATCCTGCTACCGGAAATCGCGTTGACCCATGCCTTCCTCGAACGTTTCCAGGACCGGTTCGGCGCCAAGCCGGCGGAGTGGCATTCGGACCTGCCGCCGCGGATGCGCGAACGCGTCTGGCGGCAAGTGGCCGAGGGCGGCGTGCGCGTCGTCGCCGGGGCGCGCTCGGCGCTGTTCCTGCCGTTCAAGGAACTCGGCCTGATCGTCGTCGACGAGGAGCACGATCCCGCCTACAAGCAGGAAGACCGCGTCTTCTACAATGCGCGCGACATGGCGGTGGTGCGCGGCCATATCGGCGGCTTTCCCGTCGTGCTCGCCTCGGCGACGCCGTCGGTGGAAAGCCGGGTCAATGCCAGCCAGGGCCGCTACGACCGGGCCGTGCTGTCGTCGCGTTTCGCGGAAGCCGCGCTCCCCGATCTGAAGTCGATCGACATGCGGCGCTCGCCGCCGGCGCGCGGCGGCTTCCTGTCGCCGGTCCTGCTGGAACAGATGCAGCGCACGCTGGAGAGGAAGGAGCAGTCGCTGCTCTTCCTCAACCGGCGCGGCTATGCGCCGCTGACGCTCTGCCGCGTCTGCGGCCATCGCTTCGGCTGCCCGGTCTGTTCGGCCTGGCTGGTCGAGCATCGCTTTCGCGGCCAGCTCGTCTGCCATCATTGCGGCCATAATGAGCGGCGGCCGGAGGCTTGTCCGGAATGCGGCACGCTCGACCATCTGGTGGCCTGCGGCCCCGGCGTCGAGCGAATCGCCGAGGAAGTGGTCGCCCATTTCCCGGACGCGCGCACCATCGTGCTGTCGTCTGACCTTCTGGGCGGCGTGCGCCGGTTGCGGCTCGAGCTCGAAGCCGTCGCCAATGGCGAAGCCGACATCGTCATCGGCACGCAACTCGTCGCCAAGGGTCACAATTTTCCCGGCATGACGCTTGTCGGCGTGGTCGACGCCGATCTCGGGCTTGCCAATGGCGATCCGCGCGCCGCCGAGCGCACCTTCCAGCTGCTCAGCCAGGTGACGGGACGCGCCGGCCGCACCGGCAAGAAGAGCCTTGGCCTGCTGCAGACCTACCAGCCGGATCACCCGGTGATGCGGGCGATCGTTTCGGGCGATTCGGAAGCTTTTTACGAGCGCGAGATCGCCGAGCGCGAGCGTGCAGGGCTGCCGCCGTTCGGCCGGCTCGCCGGCATCATTGTGAGCGCGGCGACGCGGGGCGAGGCCGAGGGCCATGCGCGAGGCTTGCGGCGCGCGGCGCCCCAGGCTTCGGACTTGTTCGTGCTCGGCCCAGCCGAGGCGCCATTGTCGCTGATCGGCGGCCGTCACCGCTTCCGCTTGCTTGTCCAGGGTGAACGGCGCGCCGATATGCAGGGTTTCATCCGCGCCATGCTGGCGGAGGGGCCGAAGCTGCGCGGCTCGGTGCGCGTGCAGGTCGACATCGACCCGCAGAGCTTCCTATAAACGAGAAAGACAGCTCAGCGGAGTGCTCGCCTATGAAAACCCTCGGCCTGATCGGCGGCATGAGCTGGGAATCGACGGCGATCTATTACCGCCTGCTCAACGAGATCGTGCGCGAGCGGCTGGGCGGGCTGCATTCGGCAAAGCTGTTGTTGTGGTCGTTCGATTTCGCCGAGATCGCCGAACGGCAGCATGCGGGCGACTGGGAAGGCGCCGCCGCGCTTTTGGTGGAGGCGGCCCGAAGGTTGGAGGCGGGCGGCGCGGAAGGCTTGGTGATCTGCACCAACACCATGCACAAGCTGGCCGACGCGGTGCAGGCGGCCATCTCGAACCCTCTCATCCATATCGCCGACGCCACCGGACGCGCTGTCGTTGAAGCTGGGGTTAGGCGTCCGGCGCTGCTCGCGACGCGCTTCACCATGGAGCAGGATTTCTACAAAAGCCGTCTCGTAGACAAATACGGCCTCGAGCCCGTGGTGCCGGACCAGGCCGGCCGCGAGATGGTGCACAAGGTGATCTATGACGAGCTCTGCCAGGGCATCGTCAGGCGAGAATCAAAATCCGCCTATCTCGACGAGGTCGGCCGGATGCGCCGCACCGATCAGGTCGACAGCGTCATCATGGGCTGCACCGAGATCACCATGCTGATCGGCCAGGGCGATTTCGACGTTCCGGTGTTCGACACCACACGCATCCATGCCGAGGCCGCGGTCGACTTCGCGCTGTCGTGACCAGCCGCTCGTCTGATGCGTCTTTTCTAATGTGCCGGCCGCCATCTGGCGTGCCGGTTTTCCTCCGCTAGAATGCCGGCAATTTCAGAACAAGACTTTACGAGGGGGATAAGATGGATTTCGCGTTTCCGTGGCCCGCGAGCCAGGGCGAATGGCTGGCCTGGTCGAGCGCTGTCGTGACCCTGGCGCTCGGCCTATTCCTGTTCCTGGCGCCGGGACTCGCCTTTCGCGTGCTGCGGCTGCAGCCCAGGCCGGAGAAGGCGGCGGCGATCGCCGAGGGGCGCGGCCGCATGTCGGGCTTCTATCTCGGCGTCAGCCTGTGCTGCATCCTTTTGGCGCAGCCGCTGCTCTACATGGCGCTGGGCTTCTCGTGGCTCTTCACCGCTTTCGGCCGCCTGCTGTCGATGATGTCGGACGGCGCCAACACGCCGTTCAACTGGGTTTCGATCGTTGTCGAGCTGGCGCTTGCGGCCCTGCCACTCGCCTTCGCCTTCGGCTTTGTGCCATGAATCCAGCACTTCCGCTGGACTCTGCCGCCTGATGCGACAAAAGTGCCTGAAAACCATGCCGGACGATGCATTGCGGTCTTAAAAAGCCTGTGCTAGACGGCAATCGACTTTCGACCGGGGATAGCGGAAGCCGCACCTCCGTGCTTGGAAAAATGCAGTAAGGTCAAAGATTTAGCCAGAGTTCCCGCTCGCGCCAACAATCTGCGGCCTGTCAGACAAGAGAAAAGACGGTCCGTGGCCCAATCGTCATCGCCAATCTCAGCTGTCGCAGAACGCTACGCAGGCTCGCTGTTCGAGCTTGCTCTGCAGGACAATTCAGTCGCCAAGGTCGAGGCCGACCTCACGAGCTTCGAGGTGATGCTCAACGGCAGCGACGATCTCAAGCGGCTGATCGACAGCCCGGTGTTCTCCAGCGAGGACCAGGCCAAGGCCATCGCGGCCATTGCCGACAAGGCAGGCATAACC
>NZ_RZSB01001019.1:0-1714 GCF_004023285.1 Mesorhizobium sp. M2A.F.Ca.ET.067.02.1.1 | reverse complement strand
CCGATCACGGTGCGAATGATCGAGCCGCGGCCACCCGACAGCGAAACGCCGCCGATGACCGCCATGGCGATGGCGTCGAGCTCGTACATGACGCCCATGCCGGCCTGGGCGGTGAGGTTCTTGGACGACAGCACCACCGCGGCGATCGCGGCCAAGATGCCGGCGATCGCGTAGACCAGCACCTTGTGATTCGCGATCTTGATGCCCGACATGCGCGCGGCGTCCTCGTTCGAGCCGATGGCGTAACAGTGCTTGCCGTATTTCGTGTAGGTCAGGATGAGCTGGAACAGGATCGCCAACGAGATGAAGATGACGACCGGCATCAGCCCCTTGCCGATGGCCGCGAAGCTGTCGGTCGGAAACGAGATCGGCTGGCCCTTCGACCACCATTTGGCGATGCCGCGGGCGGTGACCATCATGCCCAGCGTGGCAATGAAGGGTGGGATGCGGGTGTAGGCGATCAAGAGGCCGTTGATCAGGCCGGCGATCAGGCCGCAGCCGACAGCAACCAGCAGCGGCACGATGACCGGCAGGTCGGTCCAGCCATAATCGATGAACATCGCCTTGGGATTGGGATTGCCGTTGACGGTCGCGACCTGGGCGAAACTCATGGCGATCATGGCGGTGGCGCCGACGATCGAGCCCGAGGACAGGTCGATGCCGCCGCAGATGATGACCTGGGTGACGCCGATGGCGATGATGCCGACGATCGAGACCTGCAGGATGATGATCTGCAGGCGCTGCTCGTTGAAGAGCCCGGAGACGTTCTCGCGGGTGTTGAACAGGAAGCTGTCGCCAAGGAAGACGCGGCCGACCAGCTCGAAAGCGGCGACCAGGATGACAAGCGCCAGGAACACGTTGAACTCGGCCGGCCACGGGCGCTTCTTGGCGTCGTAGCTCAGCCCGCCAATGCCATGCGATGTCTGTGACACGTCTTCTTCCTCCGTCGGGCGCAGCTGTCCGGCCTCCCGCGCGGGCGGGAGGAAAGGCGGAGCGGCGCGCTTGTTCCGATTGGACGCGCCGCCCCGTATCGAGGCGCCTCAGTTCTTCTTCAAGAACTTGTCGATGTTCGCCGGTGTCACGAGCTGGAACGGGATGTAGACCTTCTTGTCCACCTTCTCGCCCTTGGCGAGCTTGAGCGCGGCGTCGAGCGCGCCGGCGCCCTGGCCGGCGGCGTCCTGGAAGACCGTCGCATCGAGATCGCCGGCCTGCATGGCCACCAGCGCGTCCTGGGTGGCGTCGACTCCGCCGACCACGACCGACTTCATGTCGATATTGGCGGCCTTCATCGCCTGGATGGCGCCGATGGCGCTTTCGTCGTTGTTGGCGATGACGCCGTCGAAGGCCTTGCCGGACGACAGCCAGTTGGTCATCAGGTTCTGCGCCTCGTCACGCTTCCAGTTCGAGGTCTGCTTGTCGATGATCTTGATGAAGCTGCAGTCCGGCGTGGCGATGACCTCGTCGATGTCCTTGGTGCGCTGCACCGCGGCTTGGTTGGAAAGCTCGCCCATGATCACATAGACATTGGCTTCCTTCTTGCCGGCTTCCTTGAACAGGCGGCAGACCTCCTTGGTCTCGAGCGTGCCGGAATCGGCTTCGTTCGATGCGACGAAGGCCTGGTTGTCGGGAAGCTTGTCGACATTGACCGGCTCGCGGTTGACATAGACCAGCGGGATCTTGGCCGCGGCGGCAGCGTCCGACATCGCCTGCGTGG
>NZ_RZSB01001018.1:0-1726 GCF_004023285.1 Mesorhizobium sp. M2A.F.Ca.ET.067.02.1.1 | reverse complement strand
GTCGACAATCCCGATCAGAGATCCGGCGTCGACATCGTGCGGCGCGCGATCGAGGCTCCGGCGCGCCAGATCGCCGAGAATGCCGGATCGGAAGGCTCGATCATCGTCGGCAAGCTGCGCGAGAAGACGGACTTCGCCTACGGCTGGAACGCCCAGACCGGCCAGTATGGCGACCTCTACAAGCAGGGCGTGATCGACCCCGCCAAGGTGGTGCGCACCGCGCTGCAGGATGCGGCCTCGGTCGCCGGTCTGCTCGTCACCACTGAGGCGATGGTGGCCGAAAAGCCGAAGAAGGAAGCCGCCCCGGCCGTGCCGGCCGGCGCCGGCATGGACTTCTGAGACGCTGACGAGAGCCCGCTCCCGGCTACGGGAGCGGGCGTTCCGCCAAAACTTGGGAGGGCGTTATGAACATGATGAGCGCAGATGGCTCGATTCCCGCGCCGACGCATTCGGCAAGCGAATTCCTCGCCTATGAAGCCGAATGCCGGAGCGCGCTGAAACCGCTGCTGGCAGGCCTGCTCGACGCGGCCGAAGCCACCGGGTGGAACCGGCGGACGGTCGCCTCGACGCTGATGTTCCTTGCCGCGCAGCAGGTGTCGTCCACCGAAACATCGGCGCGAAGCTGAGCGAAATCGGCCCCCGCCACAGCGGGGGCCGTCCAACTATGTCGCGATGGGATTTGGGCGAAGGGAATTGCGATTGCCATGATTGCAGGACGCTTGCGGGAATGCCTGAGAAGCTTGCGATGGGACGCCGGCGACCTTGCGCAGGAGCTTGGCTGTTCCAGGACCGATGCGACGCGCTGGATCGACGGGCGCGCCCCGGTGCCGCTGGCGGTCGCCGCCTGGATCGAGGCCCTGGCCAAGGCGCATAGCGCGCTGCCGCCGCCGCGCCTGAACCAGCAGATTTCAGCGACGCACAGCACGCCGGCGGGCCTGATCAATGTGCAGGCCTTCCCCGGCATAGGCCAGCCGCGGCCGCATGGCATCGTCCTGCAACCACCCTACCCGCGCCGGCATGCGCTCGCCGGTGGGCTTCGCCCGGGCACCGTGGGTATCCACCCGAAAGAGGGGCCAGACCATGAACCACGACCGCTTTGAAGAGCCTGTCACGGTGCTTGTCGGCATGGGCTTGCCGGCGCGTCTGGAGACGGTGGCGGAAGCCTATGCCCTGCTGCAGGATTGGCCGGCCGCGAGCAGGAGCAGCGCGCATGCGATCGCGCTCAATGCCTGCAAGGCCGGCATTGCCGGCGAAATCGACGCGGAGACGGTGCGGGCAACCCTTGTTGCCTTCGCCCGCCGCAACGATATTCTGGCGCCGGACATGGTTTCGCTGCGCCCGCGGCGCTGGCAGGGCGCGCGTCCACAAGCAACAATGGCACAAGTAACAATAGCTGAAGATTTGAAGCCCGGCGCGTGCTGCGCGGCGGACAAACGACCAACCCAGGAATTCTGAATGACGACTGACACCAAGACGGCGGAAACCAGGACATTCGAGGCGGACGTCTCGCGGCTGCTGCACATGATGGTGCATTCGGTCTATTCGGACCGCGACGTCTTCCTGCGCGAGCTGATCTCCAACGCGGCGGATGCCTGCGAAAAGCTGCGCTTCGAGGCGGTGAGCCGTCCCGAGCTTCTGGGCGACGATCCGAAGCCGCGCATCACGATTGCCGCCGACCCGGACAATAAGCAGCTTTCTGGCGAGGACAACGGCATCGGCATGAGCC
>NZ_RZSB01001017.1:0-1729 GCF_004023285.1 Mesorhizobium sp. M2A.F.Ca.ET.067.02.1.1 | reverse complement strand
GTGAAGAGGATGTGCGGCTTCTTCTCGCCGGCGATCGCGACGAAATGCTCTATGCCGCGAACCTCGACCCGGCCCGGTTTCGAAGCGTCCGGGTCGAAGTCGAACAATGCATCGAGGAAGATGTATTCGGCCGCAAGGCGGGCCATGTTGCCCCACATGTCGCGCGCGATGGCCTCGATTTCGGCGTCGCTCTTTTGTGGATAGGCAAGGCGCAGATTGTTGACCGCGACGCGGTGGCGCCCGACCAGCGGACCGACCCGGCGGGCGGCGCGGTCGGCGAAGTTGAGCGCGCTGTCCGGCGGCAACAGGCGCAGCAGCGACAGCAACACCATGGCGAGCCTGGCGACCAGCCAGTGCTCCATCTGGCGCAGCCGCAGGCCGTAGCGGAACATGAAGTCCCGGCGGGCTTTCCTGAGCGCGTTGCCGACCATCCGCCTTTCCTGGAACTGCTTTAGGAAACGCGCAGGATGATCTTGCCGAAGACGTCGCGGCCTTCCATGCGCTTCAGCGCTGCATCGATGTCATCGAAACCCACCTCGGTGTCGATGACGGGGGCGACGAGACCGGCGGCCATCTTCTGCATGGCGTTGGCCATGTTCTCCATGCGGCAGCCGAAGGAACCGAGCAGCTTCAGCTGCTGCTGGAAGAGCTGCATCAGATTGACCTGGGTCGACACGCCCGAGGTCGAACCGCAGGTGACGAGACGGCCGCCGCGCTTCAGCGACAGCATCGAGCCGGCGAAGGTGTCGGCGCCGACATGCTCGAAGACGACGTCGACGCCTTTCTTCTTCGTCAGCTTGCGCACGACGCCCTCGAAACGGTCCTCACGGTAGTTGATGACATGGTCGGCGCCGAGCGCCTTCGCCTTGTCGATCTTGTCGTTCGAGCCGACCGTGGTGATGACTGTGCAGCCCATCTTCTTGGCCAACTGGATGGCAGCAGTGCCGATGCCGGAGCCGCCGGCATGGACGAGAATGGTCTCGCCGGGTTCCAGCTTGGCGTTGTCGAACAGCATGTGCTCGACCGTGCCGAAGGTCACGGGCGCGACCGCCGCGCCGATCTCGGTGACGCCGGGAGGAGCGGGTACCAGCAGGCGCGCCGGCAGGTTGATCTTCTCCTGGGCGAAGCCATCCAGATGGAAGCCATGGACGCCGGAAACATGCTCGCAGAGATTGTCACGGCCTTCGCGGCAGGCGCGGCACAGGCCGCAGGTACGCGCGCCGTAGATGGACACCAACTGCCCCGGCAGCAGGTTGGAGACTCCTGGACCGACCGCCTCGACCTCGCCGGAAGCTTCGGCGCCGACGACCAGCGGCAGCTTGCGCTTGGCGAAAGCCATGCCGCGCCAGCCCCAGACGTCGATATGGTTGAGCGCCACCGCCTTGATGCGGAGCGTCACTTCGCCCAGCGAAGGCGGCGGGGGAGGCGGCAGGTCCACCGTTTCGAGACGGCGATCCTCGATAAGTTGCAATGCGCGCATAGGGCCTGTCAGTCGGTTCTAAAGCGCGTTGCGCTTCAGGTTCTTTGTCATGCATGTCGTTGTCGCAAGACCGATTTCACTTCGGCGCGACATGCATTGGCGGAAAAATGTCCGCTTAGACCGGTTCCCGCGCCATGACAAGGCAGGTGTTCTGGCCGCCGAAGCCGAAAGAGTTCGACAAAACCCTGCCGACCTCGGCGTTGCGCTTCTTGTTCGGGACGACGTCGAGGACAATGGCCGGATCGGGAT
>NZ_RZSB01001016.1:0-1733 GCF_004023285.1 Mesorhizobium sp. M2A.F.Ca.ET.067.02.1.1 | reverse complement strand
GCATGGAGTTCTTCGGCGCTTTGCGAGGCGACGCCGACATCGACGCTGTGCTGCAGAATGTCGAAGTATCGGATGCCAGGCTTCACCACCTTGGCGTCGAGGCGGAAGAGATCGATGTAATTGCGGTTGCAGATGATCATCCGCTCATCGGCGTCGAACATGCATAGCCCATGCGACATGTTCTCGACGGCGGCCGCGAAACGCTCGTTCTGGGCCCGTAATTCCTCCGCAATCCGCCGTGCCGGACCGATAGCGGCCGTTCTTCGCTTGCCGGCGGTGGAAGCCGTCTTGACATGAACGCCAGGCATGAGCACGCCTTCGGACCGTGACCGAACGCTATACTGTCCTGGTAGCCGGTTAATTTAGCGTTCTTTCAAATAACCGAATTGGCGACGAACGAAGACTGGCGCATGGCATCCAGTGTCTTGAAACGCTTGAGGAAAGCCGTTTGCGCCCAAGTGACGGATTTGGGCGTGAGGTCGAAGCGGTCGGCGGAGAAGCCGCGCGGGCGGCCGAAATACTCGGTCGCTTCCGCCGTCGAAAAGCCGGCCAGCAGCGTCGCCTCGAAATAGGCGGCGATCTGGTCGGCGCGCTTGATGTCCTTGCGCAAGGAGGCGGCGAGCTCCGCCGGCAGCGAGAAACGCAGATGGATCGCGCGCTGCAGGCGCAGCTCGCAATCCTTATAGGAGCCGCCCATCACCGATTTGAACGGCGAGATCATGTCGCCGATGACATATTCCGGCGCATCGTGCAGCAGCGCGGCGAGCCGCGCCTCCGCCGTGGCCTGCGGTGCCAACTCGCCATAGAGCGCCTCGACCAGCAGCGAGTGCTGTGCGACGGAGAAGGCATGGTCGCCGCTGGTCTGGCCGTTCCAGCGGGCGACGCGGGCGAGCCCATGCGCGATGTCGGCGATCTCGATGTCGAGCGGCGAGGGGTCGAGAAGGTCGAGCCGCCGTCCCGAAAGCATGCGTTGCCAGGCGCGCGGCGGCGCGCCGGCCCGGTCGGCCGCCATCAGGCCTCCTCCGCGCTGGCCGCGCCTTCAGGGAAGCTGAACTTCGCCCAGGCGGGAATCGCGAGCGTCACCGGAACCTCGCCCGCCAGGATCGCCTCGCCGGCATCGAGCGCCGCCTTGACCCGGTCGATGCGGGCAATGGCAAGTCCGGTCCTGCCGCCAACCGAGCCGAGCGCGCCCACCGGCCGGCCGGCGACGGTAAGCTCGGTTCCCGAAGCGGGCAGGGGGCCGTCAGCCGATGCGATCAGAACCCGGCGCCGTGCGGTGCCGCGATGCTGCATGCGCGAGACCACTTCCTGGCCGATATAGCAGCCCTTCTTGAAGCCGACGCCGCCGGTTTCGTCGAGCAGCACGTCATGCGGGAAGGCGTCGCCAAGCTGGTAGTCGGCGCCACTTTCGGCGATGCCGTTGGCGATGCGGACGGCTTTCCAGCCATCAGGATCGCCACCGTCCTTTGCCCCGCCGCCATAAGTGCGCCTCACCGCCACGTCGCGAAAACGCGTGTCGGTAAGCGCCGTTGAATCGGAAGATGAGACGGTTGAATCATCGCCCCACGCGACCGTGACAACCACCTGATCCTGCTTGGCAATCTCGGCCTTTGCCCTTAGCCGATAAAGCATCAGCCGGCGCACGAAATCGTCGGCGGTGTCGGCCCGGCATTCGAGCCGAAAACCGTTGTCGCCGGCGCGCGAGATCAGGAAATCGAACAGGATTTTGCCCT
>NZ_RZSB01001015.1:0-1740 GCF_004023285.1 Mesorhizobium sp. M2A.F.Ca.ET.067.02.1.1 | reverse complement strand
GCGCGACCGGCTACAAGATGGCCGGCGACGCCACCAAGATGCGCATCGTCGTGAATTTCGACAGCGAGCCGGGCGTCAAATGGTTCTTGTTGCGCGGCCCCAATCGCCTGGTCGTCGACCTCCCGCGCACGCGATTCGCCCTTGAGACCAAGGATGTGAAGCCGCGTGGCCTTGTGCGGGCCGTCCGTTATGGCGATCAGGGGCATGGCTCGCGACTGATCCTCACCGGCAAGGGTCCTTTCGCCGTCGACAAGCTCGACGTGCTCAAGAATGACGACGGCATCGGCTATCGCATCGCCATCGACATATCGGCCGCCTCCGAACGGGAGTTCGACGAGGCGCTGGCCAACCAGTCGCTGACCACCGGTTCGACGGTCTCCACCGAGAAAGGCGAGAGGGTCGGCACCGGGCCGGTCTCGGCGCCCGGTCATCGCTTCACCGTGGTGATCGATCCTGGCCATGGCGGCGTCGATGGCGGCGCCGAAAGCTCAGCCGGCACGGTCGAGAAGGACGTCACACTCGCTTTTGCTAAGGAATTGCGCGACAAGCTGGCCGCGGTCGGCAAATACGATGTCTTCATGACCCGCGATGACGACGTCTACCTGGCGCTTGACGAGCGCGTGCGCATCGCGCGCCAGCACGAGGCCGATCTCCTGATCTCGATCCATGCCGATACGATCGCGGTCAAAGGTCTTCGCGGCGCCACGGTCTACACACTTTCGGACAAGGCCTCCGACCCGGAAGCCCAGGCGCTCGCCGATCGCGAGAACCTGTCCGACCAGTTTGCGGGAATGAAGATCGAGGACGACAACAAGGAAGTCACCGACATCCTCATCGACCTGATCCGCCGGGAAACGCATGGCTTCTCGATGAGCTTCGCCCACACGCTGGTCGGCCAATTGTCGACCAGCGTCGGCCTCATCAACAATCCGCAACGCTCGGCCGGCTTCAAGGTGCTCAAGGCTCCGGACGTGCCGTCCGTTCTGGTCGAGCTTGGCTACCTCTCCAACAGCAAGGACGAGGCGCAATTGCTCAGCGCCGACTGGCGCGGCAAGGCCGCGCAAAGCATAACCAACGCGGTCGCCCTGTTTGCCGCTGCCAAGGCCGGAACGGCGACGGGCGGTTGATCCGCCCACGCCCCCACAACCGCTTGGGGTCTGCAACCATAAGCGGCGTTGCATGACGACAACACCCGGCGTTATTATTCGGCGACCGAGTCCTCAAATCTCGCGCTGCCGTATTTTGTCCACATGGTCGCGACATGGGTCTTTTGATTGCGGATTGGGACCGCCCCGGGAAGCTTGCGCGACTGCCGGCTTCGTTTAGGAAATTCCCGAACCTCGGACTGGAGCGGGCATGATTCGTCTCATCGGCTATTTCTTTGGCATCGGCACGACGCTGGCGTTGCTGGTGGCGGCCGGCCTTGCCATCTATATCAGCCATGTCGCGAAGGACCTGCCCGACTACGAGGTTCTGGCCAAATACGAACCGCCGGTGACGACGCGCATTCATGCCTCCGACGGCTCGCTGATGGCGGAATATGCGCGCGAGCGGCGCCTCTATCTGCCGATCCAGGCCATCCCGGACCGCGTCAAGGCCGCTTTCATGTCGGCCGAGGACAAGAACTTCTACAACCACCCCGGCATTGACGTAACCGGCCTCGGCCGCGCCATCATCGTCAACCTGCAGAATCTCGGCTCGGGCCGGCGCCAGGTCGGCGCTTCGACCATCACCCAGCAG
>NZ_RZSB01001014.1:0-1741 GCF_004023285.1 Mesorhizobium sp. M2A.F.Ca.ET.067.02.1.1 | reverse complement strand
ATTTTCGGCCTAGCAAGGGGAGAGCCGGCGGCGGAGCTGCCAATCTCCCCCCCTGAGGGGGAGATGTCCGGCAGGACAGAGAGGGGGGCCTCGCGCAGCCCTATCTGGTCTTCCGCGTTGCCCCAGGCAGCCCTGACTGCATCACGCGCGCCTTCCGGCAGTTCAGCGGACAAGCGCAGGTAGTCTTTTGAACTTAACCCGTGGCCACCCACCTCCAGCGCATCCAACAACGCCCGCGGCGATTGCGGAATCCCTTCAACCGCATAGCCCTGTTCCTTCAGGTCATGCAGCATCGCAAGCACACTGGAGGGCACATCAAGCCCGACCGCATAGCCGGTCCGCCCTGGCGCGCTCGGATAGTCGGGGATCAGGATCGCCAGCTTGCGCTCGGCCCGCTTGGTCCTCTGCAGGCGGATAAACGCCGCGATCCGCTTGGCGACCTGCGCCACGCGTGCCATTTCCGGCCGGTTGGCAAAGGCGCGAAAGGCCAGTGCCGGATCGGCCTCGATCTCGCCCTTGAAGGAGATGGCGCCGGCCAGGATGCGGCCGTCGAGCTCGGGCAGGACGACATGCATGGCAAGATCGGCGGGCGCCAGGCCACGCTGGTTGTTTTCCCAGACCTCGCGGCGCGTCGTGGCGACGATGACCTGGAAGATCGGCACGCCGGCGCGGTCGAACAGGGTCTCGGCGCCGGGCTCCGCCCCGGATGCGAACGCGGTGGCGGTAATGATGGCGGCGGGGTGCAGCGAGGCGAGGGCGGTTTCGACGAAGGCGAGCGACGCCGGGTCTTTCAGGCTGGAGACGAAGATCGGCACGGGCGTCAGGCCTTGTAGCTTCAACGCCTCCGCGAGAGCGTCGATCGGTGCTACGTCTGCCGCCAGCAGCATCGAGCGGTAGAAGAGGATGGGGACAATCGGGCTGAGCTTACCAGCGTCGAGTTCCGTCGCCCCCCTCTCTGTCCTGCCGGACATCTCCCCCTCAAGGGGGGAGATTGAGCTGTCGTCGTTGGTTTCGCCAATCGCAGACGTTGCAGATGGCTCTTTTGACGCCCTTGAAGAAAACGCGCCAGGGTCGACGACGGCTGATCTCCCCCCTTGAGGGGGAGATGTCCGGCAGGACAGAGAGGGGAGCGAAGGATCGCCGACCTCTGAAAAGTCCGGCTTCTCAACGACACCAACTCCCGGCTGATAAAACCCAGCCTTCGGCACGCCGACCGGCTCGGCAACCGCCGCATCCGCTCCCGCAAGCCGCGCCAGCCTCCGCACCAGTGCGCTCATATTGGCCGGCCCGCCTTCGCGGAAATAGCCGAGCAGGGCGTCCAGCTCCGCACGCGGCAGGGTCGAGCCTTGGATCAGGCGCTGGTCCTCGTCATGACTTTCGCCGGGCAGTAGCGCGAGCTTGATGCCGCGCTCGCGCGCCACCGCGGCGAGCTGGTCGCAACCATAGCGCCACCAGTCATAGCCGCCGAGGATGCGGACGAGGACGACCCTGGCGTGGCGGGCGACACTGTCGATCCAGAGATCGACCGACATCGGGTGGCGAAGATCGCGAAGAGCCGCCAGCCGCATCGAGGGCAGCCGCGCGGCATCGGCCTTCCAAGCAGCGGCCAGGCCGGCGAGGTCGCTGTCGGTGAAGGACAGCGCCACGACATCCGCAGGCGTCTGCCTGAGGTCGATCGGCTCGGCGAGATCGTCGAGCGAAGCGGATGTTGTGGCGAGGATATGCATCGCAGTCCGGATTT
>NZ_RZSB01001013.1:0-1746 GCF_004023285.1 Mesorhizobium sp. M2A.F.Ca.ET.067.02.1.1 | reverse complement strand
CAACGCAGCCCGGCGCATCCGACGGTGTCGCGGCCATCGCGTTCATATCGCCGAATTTCGGCGTCAAGGCCTCCGGCGCGGAGTTGCTGACCATGCCCTGGGGCAGGCAGATCGCCGAACTTGTCGGCGGCAAGGAGCGCAGCTTCCCGGCACGCAACGCGCTGCACGAAAAATTCTGGACCACCAGGTACCCGATGAGAGCGGTGCTGCCGATGGCCGGGCTCACCGAGCTTGCCTATACCGCGCCGGTCGAGAAGGCAAAGATCCCTGCCCTGTTCATCTTCTCGGATTCCGACAAGGTGGTGCGGCCGGATCGCACACGCGAGATCGCCGCGCGCTGGGGCGGTCCGCACGAGCTGGTGCCGGTCGACGATACCGGCGATCCGGACAATCACGTCATCGCCGGCGATGTGCTGTCGCCGCAGACCACACGCTTTCTAACGGAGCGTATCGTGGTCTGGGTGAAGGCGTTGATGCAGCAGCAATCTGGCCAGTGAACGAAAAACGGCCGGAGCATTTGCTCCGGCCGTTTTTCGATGATGAGCTCAAGCAGCGCGGTTCGCCGGACGCTTGCCGCCGAAGCGGCGCTTGTTGTTTCCCTTGAAGCGCTTGAAACCGCCGGGCTTGCGCTCGCCGTTCGGCTGGGCGGCCGCCGGGCGTTCGCCCTGCGGCTTCGGTCCGCGCTCGCCATTGGGCTTGCCGGCGAAGTGCTTCTTGCCACCGCCATTGCCCGGTCGGCGGCCATCGCGGCGGCCGCCATGATGCTCGCGGTCATTGGCCGGCTCGAAATGGCGCTCGGTCTTTTCCCTGGGGTCGCGCTGCGGATCCGGGCTGCCGAGGTGGTCGGCAACGACCGGCAGCTTCATGCGGATGATACGCTCGACCTGCCGCAGCTTGGCATTCTCGGAGGGGTCGCAGAGCGTGATCGCGATGCCGTCCCTGCCGTTGCGGCCGGTGCGGCCGATGCGATGGACGTAGCTTTCAGCCTCGTCCGGCAGGTCGAAATTCACGACATGGCTGATGCCGGGCACGTCGATGCCGCGCGCCGCGATATCGGTCGCCACCAGGATGCGAACCGAGCCGTCGCGGAAATCGTTGAGCGCCTTCTGACGGGCGTTCTGCGACTTGTTGCCGTGGATGACGGCGGCTTCAAAACCGTCGCGCACAAGATCCTTGGTGACACGATCGGCGCCATGCTTGGTGCGCGAGAACACGATCACCGTTCGCATCGCCTCGTCGACCAGCATCTTGGACAGCACCTGGCGCTTCTGCCTTGTGCGGGCAAGCACCACGCTCTGCACGATCTCGGCGGCGGTCGTGCTCTGCGGCGAGACTTCGACGCGGACCGGATTCTTCAGGAGGCCCTTGGCAAGCTCGGCGATCTCGTCGGGCATGGTTGCCGAGAACAGCGCCGTCTGGCGGTCCGGCGCGGTCGCCTTGGCGATGCGCTTGACGTCGTTGATGAAACCCATGTCGAGCATGCGGTCGCCCTCGTCGAGGACGAGCCATTTGGTGTCGGCAAGGATAAGGTCGCCTTCACGCACCAGGTCGGTCAACCGCCCAGGCGTGGCGATCAGGATGTCGACGCCGGGCGCGATCTTCTTCACCTGGCTGAAGCGCGAGACGCCGCCGAGCACCAGCGCGGTCGAGATATGCGCGCCCTTGGCGAGCAGCTTGATGGTGTCCTCGATCTGCACGGCGAGCTCGCGCGTCGGCGCCAGGATCAGCGCTCGCGCCGTCTTTGGC
>NZ_RZSB01001012.1:0-1747 GCF_004023285.1 Mesorhizobium sp. M2A.F.Ca.ET.067.02.1.1 | reverse complement strand
ATGGTGGAGTAGGCGAGCAGCCGCTTCAGGTCCTTTTCCATCAGCGCGTGCAGGATGCCCAGCACCGCCGTCACGCCGCCGATGAGAAGCACCGCGACGCCGGACCACCATGCCGGCTCGCCAAGCAGGTCGAACACCACGCGGACGAAGCCATAGATGGCGACCTTCGTCATGATGCCGCTCATCAGCGCCGAGACGTGGCTGGGTGCCGCCGGATGGGCAAGCGGCAGCCAGGCATGCAGCGGCACGAGGCCGGCCTTGGAGCCGGCGCCAAGCAGCATGAGAACCAGCACCGCGCCGGCGACGAACGGGCCGGGATGCGCCGTCCGCATCGCGTCGAACGCATAGGTTCCCGCCGGCCCGGCCAACAGGCCGAAGGCAAGCAGCAGCGCCATCGTGCCGAAGCTTGCCATCACCAGGTAGATGTAGCCGGCCCGCCGGTTGGCCTCGTCGCGGTGATGCGCCACGACCAGCGCCCAGGAGGCGAGCGACATGAATTCCCAGGACAACAGGAAGCTGAAGGCGTCGTTTGCCAGCACCACGAGGTTCATGCCGGCAAGGAAGGCGGGATAGAATGGCAGCACCCGATGCGGCTGGGATTCATGCCGGCCGTAGCCGAGGCCGTAGAGACTGGTGATCGTGCCGCCCAAATTGACGACGACGAGAAAGAACGCCGACAGGCCGTCGAGGCGGAACCGGGCGCCGGTCCAGGGCAGGCCGAGCGGCAAGGTGGCGGAGGCCTCGCCGGGGTTGCCGGCAAGATGGCCGGCAGCAGTCGCGAGCAGCACGGCTGAAATGACAAGCGTCGCGCCGTAGACCAGGCGCGTCGCGGCGGCGAGCCGGCTGGCGGCCGCGGCCATTATGGCCGTTGCCAAAAACGCGGCAGCACCGCACAGCAGAAGGGCGACGGTCGAATTCACGGCTGGCTCCCGCCCGATTCGACCTGGCCGCCATCGGGTTCGGGCGCCTTGGCGGGATCGAAACCGCTCTTCAGCCGCACCCCGCGCCCGCCGCCGGGGCTCGCCGCGCCTTCCCCGATCAGTTCGATGCCGGAGATCTCGAGCGCCGCGATCAGCTTCATCAGCGAATCGACATTGCCCCGGATGATCGAGCCGCTGGCTTCCATTCGCTGGATCGTCGGCACCGATAGGCCGGACAATTCGGCAAGCCGGCGCTGATCGATGCCGAGCAGCGATCTTGCGGCGCGCAATTGCGGTGCGGTTATCACCGAGGACTCACTCGTTCAGGTTTGAGATATTAGGTCTCGGTGCTATAGCCTACATTAAAATGTCCTATCGTCAAGGATTGATGTTTAGAACATCTATGTTGATGGCGTGACAGTGTGGGCCGAAGGCGCGGCAGCCCCTGGCCAGATACGGCACCCATCTATGCAGCCGGCGTCAGAGTGCCGGGATACGGAAGGGCTTCTCAGCGCTCCACGGCTGCGTAAGCCAGCGCCAGGATGCATTGGGAGGTGGCAAAACGGACGGCCAGGCGACGGCCCGGCGAAGTGACCGCCTCGCCCTTTTCGAAATCGATGGCGATGTCCTCGAAACCCAACACGCGACCGTCGAGCGGGAACGATGCCTTGTAGGCCGCTTCCTTGACCGCGAACAGGATACGGCCGCCCAGCTTCGGATCGAGATCACCCAGGCGATCCTTCGGGGCGGCAACCATGGCCCTGAGGTCGTCGGGCAATGGCAAGGCGGGTTCGATGTCGACGCCGACGCTTCGCAGCGCGCCGGAT
>NZ_RZSB01001011.1:0-1748 GCF_004023285.1 Mesorhizobium sp. M2A.F.Ca.ET.067.02.1.1 | reverse complement strand
CTGTGGTGATCTGGATGGCGCTGCGCACGATGTTGCCGACGCGGTGCGAATAGATCTTATTGGCGTAGGTCTCCTGCAGCAGGCGGCCGTTGCGGCGGCCAGAGACGGTGACGAAGACGATGACCACGTCCTGCAGCGTCGAAGGCAGGGCGCTTTCGAAAATGTCCTTCAGCACGTCGCGGCGGTGGCGCAGTCCCAAATCGTTGAGCAGCGCCTTCATGATCGCGGCGTGGCCGGGATAGCGGATGGTGCGGTAGTTCAGCGTGCGCACCTTGCCCTTCAGCGTCTCGGCCAGAGTGCCGAGCCCGCCGGAGGTGTTGAAGGCCTCATAGGTGACGCCGTCGAGCGAGAATTCCTCGCGCTCCTCCAGCGGCGGCACTTCGATCAGCTCGCCCTCGACGATCGCCTCGCAGGGCTCGCAATATTCGTTGATGACGCCGTCGGTGCTCCAGGTAAGGTTGTAGTTCAGCGCATTGGACGGATATTGCGGCAGCGCGCCGACGCGCATGCGAACGCTTTCCAGCGTGTCGAAGCGGCTGGCGAGGTCGTTGGCGACGATCGAGATGAAGCCCGGCGCCAGGCCGCATTGCGGGATGAAGGCGTTTTTCACACTGCGCGCCAGTTCCTTGACGCGGCGGGTCGAGACGACGTCCTCGGTGAGGTCGAGATAGTGCACACCGGCGGCGGCGGCCGCCTCGGCGATGCGGGTGGTGAGGTGGAAGGGCGCGGCGCTCAGCACGGCGAACTTGCCGGCGAGGATCTTTTCCAGTTTGCCGGCGGCGGCGATGTCGAGCTCCTGCGTCGCGACGCCGGCCGGCAATTCGGCGGCGGCGAGCTGGGCGGCCGAGCGGTCGACAAGCGTGACGCGGTAGTCGCCCGTGGCGCTCAGCATTTCGGCGATGGTCGAGCCGATCTTGCCGGCGCCGACGACAACGATGTTCTTCATGATCAATTCCCCCTGCAATCCTGATTTGGGCCAATTCGATTTGGCGAAAATCATTGCAGCTTGCCTGTCGAAAGGAAGCGTGGAATCTGGCAATATGACGCTGAACTTTAAGCGATTTGCCGAAAGGTTTCGTCGAAATGCTCACTCAAGCCGAACAGGGCCTGCTCACTTTGCTGCGCGCCAACGCGCGGGCCTCGACCGCCGAGCTCGCGCGCCAGCTCGGCGTATCGCGCACCACGGTGCAGAGCCGCATCGAGCGGCTGGAGCAGCGCGGCATCATCGCCGGCTATGGGGTGCGGCTGTCGCCCGACTATGAGCAGGGGCTGGTCAAGGCGCATGTGCTGCTCACCGTCACGCCGAAACTCGCCGACAAGGTGGTGCGCAGCCTGGAAGCGATGCCGCCGGTGCGGACGGTGCATTCGGTGAGCGGCAATTTCGACATGATCGTCATCGTCGACGCGCCGTCGATCCGCGACCTCGACGCGCTGCTCGACAAGATCGGAGCGATGGATGGGGTGGAGCGGACCTCGTCGTCGATCATCCTGTCGACGCGGGTGGATCGGTGAGAGGGGACTCATTTCAATGCGCCGGCGCGAGGCCCCCCTCTCTGTCCTGCCGGCTTTCGTCGCTCGGAAAGCCAAGCAATTGGCTTCCCGTCCGCTGCGCGGACCGCTCCTCAACCCCCTCAAGGGGGGAGATCAGATGTGGCGCCGGCTTTCGCTAATCGCCAACGTTGCAAAGGGAGCGCCGGCGCTGAAGCTGCCAATCTCCCCCCTTGAGGGGGAGATGCCCGGCAGGGCAG
>NZ_RZSB01001010.1:0-1758 GCF_004023285.1 Mesorhizobium sp. M2A.F.Ca.ET.067.02.1.1 | reverse complement strand
ACATCAGATCACGGAGGTCCGCATGCCCAGTGAAAGAAGCTCATCGCCGCATCCTCTTGCCAAAAACTTGGCCCCTGAGATGCTTGTGCCCGTCCGCTTCGAGCGCGTGAGCACGGAATCGGTTCTGTGCCCGCCGGGCGAAATCCGGCAGATCGCCGAGATCATCGCCGATGTCCTCGGCGCCGGCCGCCAGCAGCGGCGAAAGGCCTATTCGCTTGCCCTCGGCAACGATCAGCTTGGCCAGCACGTCGGCCTCGTCACGCCCGTCATGGGCGGCGATCAGGCGCAGGATGAAGCGCGAGGCATTGGAAAGGACGACCGCGCCGGCCCCGCTGAGGTCGGCCGGCGCGGTCTGGCCCGTGGCAGGTGTAGCGACACCAGTCATGGGATGAGCGACCGCGCCGGCGATGACAGTAGCCCCCGTCGCCGCCGGCGCAGCCTGTTCCGGCGCGGTGGCAACCTGGCGGCCGGACCTGTCCTCCGAAGCCTCGGCGAAGGAGGATTCGGTGAAATGCAGGAAAGCCGCGCCGCCGGGGGAGGGTGGCTCCGGCGGCGCGGCATCGACCGCGCCCTTGGGGTAGGAGGGCGCGGTTTTCGCAAGCTGTTCCAGCTGCTGCGCATCAGACGCAGCCGGCGCGAAAGAGACGGAGGAGCGCGGCACGAGCCGCTCGGAGAAATCGGCGGAGGCGAAGAGCTGCGTCATTCGGCGGCCTCCTCGATCGGGTATAGGTCGGGCCGCAACAGATGGCGCGACACGCCGGTGGCGCGCTCTATCGGGATCGCCATCTCGGCCGGGATCATGCCGCGCTGCTTCCAAGTCGAGACATGCGCCGGTGTCTTGCCGATCAACGACGCAAGCGGCGCCACGCCGCCGGCGGCATCGATGGCCGCCTGCAACGCCGCGCGTCTCTCCTGCTTGATGTCGTCTTGAACCGTCATGGCGCGCAGTGATACAAATGTACGAGGGAATGTCAATACCAATGTATTCGGCATTTCACATACAAACGTAGCGATGAGCAGTTTCGGTGATCGAGTGAGGCAGGAGCGGGAGGCGCGCGGCTGGAGCCGGCATGAGCTTGCCCAACGTGTCAGCAAAGCCGCCGGCGTGGCTTGTCCCGATGTCACCATCGCCAAGATCGAGGACCGGTCATCCAAGAAGTCGAACTGGTCGAGCGCGATTGCAAGAGCGTTCGGCATAGACCATGACTGGCTATTGTCGGGCACCGGCCAAAAAATTCCGCTTGCATCGATCGACAAGCGGCTGCGCCGGCTCAAGGACGCCGACGCCGTCGAGCGCCTGCACCGTCAGATCAATCTGTTGATCGACGACGAAGAGAAGACTTCGTCGCGGCATTGACGATCTCTTAACCAGTCGCCGAGCGAAGTTATCCACAACCCCCATAACGTGATTTGCGTTTTGTTCACGTCATGCTTTCTTCTGAAAGCTTACGTGAGTATCCCGGGGGAGCGGATATGGGTGAGGATCATCGCGGTAATGCCGTCGCGGTTTCGCAGACGAAGTTGCTTGCCGAGGCAGGCATCAAGGAAGATGAAAGGCTGCTCGCACTTGCGGCAGCAGTCCATCCGGACGGCAGCGAGGCCGTTCTGACCCTGCATACCAGCACCGGCAGTTTCCCGCTTTTGATCGACCACGAAAACCTTGCAGCGATACACGCCGAAATCCAGGCTGCGGCGGCCTTGATGCTATACCGGCAGACGCTACGCCCCGACGATGGCGCGGACGCTCTCGCCGACAGT
>NZ_RZSB01000100.1:0-11824 GCF_004023285.1 Mesorhizobium sp. M2A.F.Ca.ET.067.02.1.1 | reverse complement strand
AGGTTGGAATTGGTTGAAGCGATTGTCGAGCGATATCGATCGAGCTGCCGGGCCGACAAACGACGGATTTGGACGAGCTCGTCGCAGTTACCGGCCACAATCGCAACATGCGATCCGGGTGCTGCGACCTCGCGCCGTCGGTCCCACGCCCACCGGACAATATCTGCTTTATCGCCCCGAAGTTGGGAGGCGCGGGTGGCATTGTGGAGGCGTCCGATCGCCTTTGCTCGATTGCCATTTTGCTGCCGGCTCTTGAGCGGCATGGCCGGCTCGATCTGGATGGCGAATTTGGCGACAAGCTGCTGACGATCAGTGCTGCGACGATCGATCGCCTGCTTCCGGAAGTTCGTGCGGTATCGCCGGGGACAGCGCCCTCGCGCCGGACTGAGTTCTGGGGTGCGTCGGTCGCTTCCGGTGCGCAGCTTCGGCGACTGGAACGATCCGCCGCCCGGATATGTCGAGGGCGGCTTCGTTGCTCCCGGCAGCTGTGTGCAAATGATGGTCTTGACCGATATCGCCACAGGCTGGACCGAGTGCGTGCCGGTCCGGACGCGAGAAAGTGGTCTTGTCATCGCTGCCGTCGTGCGGGCCAGGTCGTTGTTCCCCTTTCCGCTTCAAGGCGTGGACTTTGACAATGATTTGCCTTCATGAATGAACTCGTGGTCTCCTGGTGCAGAAGTCGAGGATTGGAAGTGACGCGTTCCCGTGCTATCGGAAGAATGATCAGGCATGGGTCGAGCAGAAGAACGGTGCCATCGTTCGTCCTGGTCGGCTATGGTAGGTTCGTGGGCGCGGAAGCCACGGTGACGATTGTTCGTCACTATGACGCAGTGCGGCTGCACGGCAATCTCATCCAGCCCTCATTCAAGCTGCGAGAGAAGACCCGTATCGGCGCGCGTGTGATCATCTATCATCCGCCAGCGCCGCGGTCGAGCGTGTATTGGCCCATCCCGAGGTGGCGGAGGTCGTGACGTTGCCTCCAGTTTCTATCCAGTTTTGAGTTCGTTTCCGGCATTTGATTGCCTTGATGGGCGGTGGAGCGACGGGGGCTGGCGCGGAGCTTTTCGCATTGCGCAGCGCGAGCGACCGTCGCGGATTGAAGGTCTGTGCGAACTCGTTCGGCGTCGCCATCCGATCTGCGAATGAGGCCGCACGCTGTTATACAACTCGGCGACGGAACACCCACGGAACCGGCCGGAGCGCGAGCTTCTCTATCCATGGCATCCTTGGGCGGGTCGCCAGGTCCATATTCATGAAGTGATCGACAAGAACGAAGCAGAGGTTTTCCGCTGTAGTCTTTCTGGCCGGGTATCGGATCGCTGGCTGGAGGTTCCCGGGTGGATGTTCGATCGGAGCCTCAGCGCGAGCTGGCGCATCACGACTGCTCCGCACGTCTACCTTGCCGCGCTGGGCACCCTGGCGAAACTGCTCCACGACACGGGGACCCCATCGCAATCGCCGGAGATGGGCGCAGCATTGGGATGTCACGCAAATCGGGGAGATGTCCATGCCGCGCCAGCCCACGACATACCAGTTCGATCTGTTCTCGAAGCCGAACGACGCCGACGCAGTGCAGACGCCGCAATGGCAGGCGCTGCCGGCCGAGGCGCGCCGATCAGTGACGAAGCTGATGGTCAGCCTGATGCTCGGACATGTCGACGGCGAGGGTGCCGCAAAACGGGAGGGCGCGGATCATGATGCATGAGAAGATTGGGCCGCATCATCTGGAGCGCAAAGCGATCCTGTATGTGCGGCAGTCGTCAGCCCATCAGGTCCTGCACAATCGTGAGAGCAGTATGCTTCAATATGCGATGCGCGACCACCTGACGGTCCTTGGCTGGTCTCGCGTAGAGACGATCGATGACGATCTCGGCCGTTCCGCCGCCGGCGGCGTGGTACGCGCCGGCTTCGATCGGATGATCGCCGAGGTCTGTCTCGGCAAGGTCGGGGCGGTTGCGGCACGGGAGGTGTCGCGGTTTGCCCGCAACAGCCGCGACTGGCAGCAGCTTATCGAGATGTGTCGTGTCGTCGATACCGTGCTGATCGACCAGGAGACAGTCTATGCGCCGCGTCAGGGCAATGATCGGCTGCTGCTGGGATTGAAGGGCAGTCTCAACGAGTATGAACTCGATCTTCTGCGCCAGCGTTCGCTGTCGGCTCGCGACGAGAAGGCCCGCCGCGGCGAACTCGTCGTCGCAGCCCCTGTCGGCTTCGTGAAGGTCGGCGATCGACTTGAGAAGGAACCTGATCGGCGTGTGCAGGAGGCCATCACCCTTGTGTTTGATAAGGTGGCGGAACTCGGTAGTGCCCGCCAGGCCCTGCTCTGGTTCCTTGAACATGGGCTGGATTTGCCTGCCAAGCGCAACAATGGCGATGTGGTCTGGCGCAGACCAAGCTACGCGACCATCCACCGAATGATCGAGAACCCGATCTACGGCGGCGCCTATGCCTATGGTAAGACTCGTGCTGCGTCGGGGTATGATGCAACAGCCATTCGCTCGCGCAGCCGCCATAAGGCGCGAGATGAATGGCTGGCGCTGATCCCCGGTGCACACGAAGGCTACGTCGGCTGGGAAAGGGCGGAAGCGATCCGCAAGATGGTGAGCGACAACGTGCCCACGAGCCGGCATCACGGGGCGCCAAGCATGGACGCTCTGCTCGCCGGGCTTGTCCGCTGCCGGCGCTGCGGCCGCAAGCTCACGGTGCGGTACACGGGCACCAAGCACAACATTGCGCGCTATTCTTGCTGGCGGGGTCTGCTCGACAATGGCGAGCCGCGATGCATCGCCTTTGGCGGACTGCGCGTCGATGATGCGATTGAGGAGGCGCTCCTGCGAGTCGTGGAGCCGGTAGCGATTGCTGCCGCTGCCGAAGCTGAGGCGCAAGCTGCCAATCGTCGTGACCAGGTCCGGGACGCCGTCAGTCGGGATCTTGAGGCTGCCCGCTACGCTGCCGACCGGGCCTTCCGGCAATATGACGCGGGCGATCCCGAGAACCGGCTGGTCGCGGCGGAACTGGAAGCGGGTTGGAACCAGGCACTCATCCGTGTTGGTGAGATCGAGAACAAGATCACCGCGCATGATGCCGCGACGCCGAGGCCATCACCTGTGTTGGCAACGGGCATCACGGCGCTGGCCACAGACCTTCGGGCTGTCTGGTCGGCGCCAACAACAATAAAGCACTTTGTTGGTCTGGATGTTTCCCTCGACCCTACATCGGTATGCGTTCTTGACGAAGCCGGCGCCGTGGTGTGGCGTGGCAAGATTGCCTCAACACCGGAAGCTTTGACTGAAGCGATTCGCAAGGCGCGCGCGCCTGGCGCGCCGGAGAGGCAGCAAGAAAGCCCGAGTGGCGGTCGCCCGCAAATTGGCTGTGATCATGCACCGAATCGGGATCGACGGCAGCGAATTCCGCCGGCAGCCCTCGTGCTGCAGAGGCTGATGAACGTCGATCAAACAGGGTTCACGACCAAAAGCCTGCGGACGGTGCAAATAGCCGTGAAAGCCTGGCGTGAGGAGACAGCCGTTGAAATCATCACGCGAGATACCCATTCGACCTTCTTGTTCTAGAACTCGGCTGATGAAGTTTAGAGGGCAGATAACGTCTTGAGCAGCCGCCACCGAGGCGAGTCAGCAGCTCTGCTGCGTTAAGACCAGCGGCGGCCGCAAAGTCGTCTGGCGTAAAATCTTTACCTAACAGTTCTACAAATCCACCCGGCGCGCAAAGCGCCTCCGGAACGTCTGTTACATCTATCGTCGTGTATTCCATGGATATTGTTCCTATTACAGGGACCGAATATCCAGCAAGTCTAACGGATATCTTGTTTGCGCAGGCCCATGGAAGGCCATGCTTGAAGCCGATCCCGACGATTGCTATGCGGCTAGGTCGAACTGTCCGGAACGTCGCGCCGTAGCCAACAGCCTCCCGGCTGGCCAAATAGCGCACATCGAGTATTTTGGCTCGGAGGCTTGCAACGGCCATCAGCGGATTGGGTTGAATGCCAGCGTCGTTAAGTCCGTACAATGCTGCGCCCACTCGTACCATGTCGAAATGATAGCATTTACCTAACCAAACACCGGCCGAGGCAGCGAGGCTTCCTATTGTGGGCCCAAGCATATCGTAGATCGCCTCAAAGCGATTCCTTTGAAACGCATTAGTCGGGTCCGTAGAGCATTCGCTGCACGCGAGGTGGCTGAGTACGACCGAGGGCGGACACTGGTCGAAGATGCCTGCAGCATGCGCGCGACGCACGTCGGGAAAAGCTAGCCCGAGACGGGAGAATCCGGTTTCCACGTTCAGAAAGTATGTTTGTGTCCGCGTTGCACGAATAACCTCCAATTCAGCGCAATTGTTTACAACGGGTATGAGGCCTTCGGATCGATAGTACTGGTGAAATTTCGCAAATTCATCACAAAAAACCGCAATAGCCCTATCTACCTGGTTTGACCTCAGAAGCAAAGCTTCGTCTAAATTAGCGACGAAGAGCAGCTCGCAGCCGGCATCGATTAGCGCCCCTGCAACCTCTACAGCGCCAAGCCCGTAAGCGTCGCTTTTGACGACTGCGGCCACCTTTACGTACGGCCCAACGAGACCCCCGATGGTACGGAAATTTGCTTGGATCGCCTCAAGATTGATCTCAAATATAACATTTGCAGGCCGTACTAGTGGAAACATCTTCTGCTCTCCAGCTAACTCGTAGACTGCGATGCGGCCTTAGCGGTCACGCCACAAAATCAGAACCGCGCACAGATACATCAGAGCAAAATTGCGGTAATTGCGCACTAAGTCAATACGGCTAACGTAAAATCGCCTTTAAGAAAACTTCTTAAAAAGTTAACATTTACGTTGTTCTTTTATTTTCGGTAAATGTTAAATGACTGTGGATTGTTACTTGCGATTATTATGGCCATGTATTGTAGATGACTAGATGCATTCTTGCTGAAATGTTCTCGTGATTGGGAGTTATTGCTGATCGAGATGTTCTCGCTGTTCAAAACGACCCATTTGCAGAGATGTGTAGGAGGCGTTTTGGGGCCGGTCTTGCGAGACAACACGGACTTGCGAGATAGCACGGTCCTGAGACTTGCTGAATCCCGTGAAGAGAACAACACGTCGGATAGGCCGAGCCACGGTGCGCGTTGCGGAAGTTACGCGTAAACACTAGGTCTCGCGCTGGCATGTCTATGACTGGCGCAAGCAGCTTCGGAGCAACGGCCGGCGCTAGAGCCAGTGAACAGAGCGTCGACGAGTACGCGAGGTGCGCGGGCCGATTCGTCACGTTTTCTCGCCGAGCGTTTGTTGTCCCGCTGTCGCCAACCCCGGCTGAGATCGTCCAACCGCAGAATTTGGATTACCAGCGATCGCTATCCTTTCATCGCGGCCTGTCCGATTCATTGGTCAAGCCGCTGCTTTGCTGCACGCCTCATCTGGGCGCGCTCTGCAAACTTGGGCAATACGCGCGTCATGATTTGTGCCCAATCGAAGCCTCTCTGTCTCCGAAACAAGTGCCCTGGTACGAGATGTCAAGCGACACGAGGAATTGACCCCTTTACCGACACGAGGAACTGACCCCTTCATTGGTTTGCGGTTTCGTTGCTTTCGGATGCCGGTCGGGTTTTCTGCAGAAGG
Organism: Mesorhizobium sp. M2A.F.Ca.ET.067.02.1.1; assembly: GCF_004023285.1. Lineage (NCBI taxonomy): Bacteria > Pseudomonadati > Pseudomonadota > Alphaproteobacteria > Hyphomicrobiales > Phyllobacteriaceae > Mesorhizobium > Mesorhizobium sp. M2A.F.Ca.ET.067.02.1.1. The sequence continues at coordinate 6,196 of NZ_RZSB01000100.1, read as the reverse complement.
CCGGACCGGCGCTTTTCGCGGAGACGGTAGCTGTCGCCGCGGATGGTAATCACCGTGGAGTGGTGTAGCAGGCGGTCCAGGATCGCCGTGGCCACAACGGGATCGCCAAAAACGCTCCCCCATTCGCCCACGGAGCGATTGGAGGTGATCAGGATCGATCCCTTCTCGTAACGCCGCGACACAAGCTGGAAGAACAGGTGGGCGGCGTTGGCCTCGAAGGGCAAATAGCCCAGTTCGTCGATGATCAATAATTTCGGCCGTGACAAGGTCGTCAACTGCTTGTCGAGCGAGCCGTCGGCATGAGCCTTGGCCAACATCGCCACCAGTGTGGCCGCCGTGATGAACTGCACGTTGTAATTCTGGCAGATCGCCTCGCGGCCGAGGGCCACGGCCAGATGCGTCTTGCCCGTGCCGGGTGGGCCGAGGAACAAAAGCGTGTCGCCGTGCGCGATCCAGCGACAGGTCGCCAGTTCCCTGATCTGCTCCTGATCCAGTGAAGGCTGCGCCTCGTAGTCGAAGCCGTCCAGTTCGCGCACGAAAGGGAACTGGGCGATCTTGCTCGACATGGAGATGCGCCGCTCGTCGCGCCGGCGATCTCGCGTGACACAAGGAAGCTCAGGGCTTCCCGTAACGTCATCTTTGAGCGAGCAGCTTCGTCCAGCAACGTGTCGAGCTGATCGCGGATCGCCGTCAGCTTCAGTCGATCGAGCGTTGCGATGGGCATGTCATGATCCACGGTCGTCATCACCAGGCCCCTCCGACAACCGCCTCGTATTCCGCGAGCGGCCGCAGCAAGGCCGGCGCGATCTCAATGGGATCTGCGCGGACCGGCCCGTCAAAGCCGGCAACGCCAACAAAATGCGCCCGATCCACGATCCGTTGTCCTCTCCCCCGGCAAAGGGCGTGGTCTGCGACGACCTGGCCCGCATGACGGATGATCACGCGGCCGGCCAGAACGACGACCTGGACGCTCTCGCCAATCAGGCGCCAGGGGACCGAGTAGCTGTTCGTGTCGAGATCGATTGCGCAGTCGGCCTGGACCTTGCGGACCAGATCCCGCAACTGTCCGAACGGGGCACGGCCGGCCAGCGGGCGTAGCGCACGAGCTTCAGCGGCAAAGCGTTCCACCGGCGCGACACCGGTCGTGCCGTGTTCACGTTGATCGGCAACCTCGCGCGTCCACCGGTCCAGATGCGCCTCGAACGCTGCCCAGCTCTCGAACCGGCGTCCGGCGATCGCGTTCTTCTTGACGTAGCCGAGCCCGCGTTCGTCCTTTCCTTTCGTGCGTGCTCGATAGGGAGCACAGGCCCGCGGCGTGAAGCTCCAATACCGGGCGAAGGCATGTAGCCGCGCGTTGAATCTCACCTCGCGCGTCACCGCGTCATGGTGTTCGACCAGCGCCTTCGCATTGTCGATCAGGACTTCCCCTGGAACGCCCCCGAACCGCAGGAAAGCGCCTTCCATTCCTTCGAACCAGTCTGCCTGGCGCTGACGCTGCGAGGCCCGGATACATCCGACGCGAATAGCCAAGCGTTCCGACAAACACATGGATCCGCACCCGCTCGCCGCCGATCCATACCCGCGTGTCGCCGAAGTCGATCTGCATCTGATGACCCGGCGCTGTCTCGAAGCGCACCGTCGCTCGCTTCTGCGCCTTCAGTTCCCGACGCCAATGCTGCACCCGGCGTTCTACCGACCGCAGGCTTATAATGATCCCATGTTCACCCGCCAGTTCCTGGCGAATGACGTCCGCGTTGCCCTCATGCCGGAAGAAGCGTTCCCGCAACCAGTTATCGAGCCCGTCGAGCGCCGACACGCGCGGCCGGCCTCGATACGTAATGACACCACCCTCGCGAAGGTAGCGACGTACCGTATTGCGCGCGCAGCCGAATTCCTTGGCGATCCGCTTCGCGCCCCAGCCACATTGATGCAGGCGCACCATCGACATCACTTCCTCCGCCTGCAGCATCGTCTCTCCCTGCATCGTTCTCGACAATGCAGGTGTCACCGAAATCTCGATCGCCATCTATGGGTCCTCTCAAAAGAGAGGGGTCAGTTCTTTGTGCGTTAGGGGGTCAATTGTGCATGTCGCCCGACACGAGACAGCGGTGGTCTTGGTGTCGGAACTACCGGATGCCCTCGTCGGGTCTCGTCAACGAGGTTCAGAGCGTGCATCAACAGCAGCAATCCCAGGAATCGGTCAAACAAAGCGGCAGTCCGCTTCAGGTTCACCGCCGCTGCAGTGAGCTCGGTTTGGATATTTATATTGGCGAGACCCTGTCGGATCGCTCGGGCGGTTATCGGACCAACGCCGGGGATTGTTGCCCCGCCCCACGTCTTCATCCTCTCGGCACGCGTGCAATCTCGGCATCGAGCTGCTTGATCCTTTCCTCCAGCTCAGCGTATAGACCAGATGGTGAGGGCCAGGCGGGCTTCGGGCAGGTCGCACTCAGGTTTCCATCAGCTTGGCGGTGGTGAGAAGGGGCTGGGCAATGACCAGTCAATATTCTGCGAGATGGCCGCGCAAGGCGTTGATCGTCTGGGTGCGCTGCCGCACCAGCAGAGCCCGGACCCGCACTCGCCTGCTTATCCTCACTGTTCACGGCGACAAAGCGCATGGTCGGCCGCTGCGCGGCCTCGCAGATAGCCTCGGCATCGGCGGCCTACGAAAGGCTTCAAATAGGATGGCGGCATCAGACGAACGGAGTGCCCGAGCTTGTCGATCTCGCGCGCCCAGTGATGCGCCCAGCACAGGCCTCCATGGCGACCAAGCAGGCCGGCTGCCCAGCGAGAAACGCAAGCACCTTGTCGCGTCGCAGTTGCTTACGGATAACTATGGCGCCCGCCGCATCCGCTCCATGCGCCTGAATCACATTCTTCACTAGGTCCAACCCGGTGTTAACTTCATTGTGGACGCTCCCTCTCTTAAGGGCTGTCAAACACCACCATTCTGGCACATCGATGCCGTCGAGGGGCGTCAAGCCCATCACTATCTGCCGCGGACGGTCAGCACGCGTTGGCCATGTCGACGTCATCTGCAAGCCTGGATCATTCTTGATTCTAGAAACGGCGTTGCGCCGGCCGCCGAATTCGCCGCAGGCTGCTGAGCAAACACCTGCTAGACCCCGAAGCGGACACGCCGTTCGAACCTGGTCATCGGCAACCGATATTGCATGCCTGCCTTCTTATTAAACGAAGGCGTTCAGAGTTCTTGGCGGTCAGAACGCTATGCAGGGAAACGGAAGGGAGGAGAGTTCACGGATCCCGACCATCTACCGGACGGGGTTGTACGACTCGGGACGCGTTACGAGAATTGGGCCGCATACTCTTCATCGAGCGACGTGGCCTTCTTTCGCAGTAAGCGCACAGTCTCCCGTGACCCGCCGAGGCCAGCCATCTGAAGACGCGACGGCACGGGTCGAGACATTATATTGGCGAATCGAAGACAGGTTGGTGCATACTGCAGAGCGAAGAAACGTAAACTCGGCGCCAAGTCGCTGAATACTCACACTAGGCTGAACAATGAGCAACCCGCCACATCTTACGTTTGACCCCGACAAGCCCGGCACGAGCAAAGGGCATCTTGTTGTTCCAAAAGGCGCCGACTGCGAAGCTCTTTCGCTTCCGGTTTTCAGCCTGAACAAAGGTGATGGACCTCGTCTCCTTATCACTGGTGGATGTCACGGCAATGAATTGGAGGGGCCACTTGTTGCGCAACGGCTTATTGCATGGCTGCCCGAAGCGCAAATCTGTGGGAGGATTATCATCGTTCCCGTTCTCAATCCGCCGGCCGTGCAGGCTTTCAGTCGCAATACGCCGATCGATGGATTGAACCTCAACCGAGTGTTTCCGGGCCGTGCCGAGGGGTCGCTAACCGAACGAATCGCGGATGCCGTTTCCCGCCTGTTGTTGCCGATGGCCGACACCGTATTTGATCTGCACAGCTTCGGACCAATCTGGGACTTTCCACCATCGACGACGACGCATCCCATTGCAGATCCCGCTCTCATGATCAAGACAATCAGAATGGCAGAGGCGTTCAAATTACCTATGACGTTGGTCTGGGATCATCCAGATACGCCCGGAATGTTTGATATCTCGGCCCACAACCAAGGTAAGGTATTCGTCTGTGTTGAACTGGGCGGCGGCATTATCGGCGATGAAGCTCTCGCGATCTACGACGCTGGAGTACGCAACGCACTCATCTCGCTGGGAGTCGTCGAGGGAAAAGCCGAGTATCCGACCTTCCGTCGACGGAGGTCCGGCCAGACACTTCATACGCGGCGCCCAGCCGATGAACTGAAATCGCCTCTGCCGGGTATCTTCGAACCTCGTTGCTCGATGTTGGGCGAAGTGAAGCAGGGAGATCTCATTGGCATCCTGCATCCGATGGACTCTTCGTCGGCAAATTCCAGTGATATCCGGTCGCCTGGCCCTTCCATCGTCTGCGGTGTTCGATCCGGGGGCTATGTCGAAGTCGGCGAATGGTTAGCGCTCTTGGCGCGACCGCTGAATCGTTGAAATCAAGTTCGCCGAAATCGTGCCTTCTGGTAACCGCTGTTCTCAGGCCACGGCTTTGAGCGGCATGGGTCTGTAGGCCCAAGGCAGCAGATCTGGCTTAGTGGATGGCCGGCGACGATCCGGGCGATCACGTCAGCGAGGTAGGTGTGAGGCTCGACGCCGTTTAGCTTGCATGTTTATGCCGACCGGCGAACTATGCCGAGTGAGCAAGTTTTTACCAACACTTTCCTCAACATAGCGGTAGCTGGATCGGCATAGCTTAGGCTCTCTCCGTCGCAATTGACGCGAAGGAGAGGACACATGAACGCAAGTGACTATCTGCAACGCAGCACGCTCTATCGGAAGCTGATCCACGGGCCATATGGCGAGTTTGCACGCGTTTATGCGGGCAGATTGTCGGACGAAGGCTTCGGTCGGCAATGCACCTGGCGATCGCTAAGCCGATTTCGTGAGCTGAGAGACTGGCATGTCGGTAACGGGCACGATCTCCGGGATTTGAGCGAAGTTCATGTCGAGCGGTTTCTGGAGCACCGTTCCAAACACTGGAGCATCGATTCGGGCGACCGATCGGCGCTTCGGCGCTTGCTTGCCGCGTTACGGCAAGACGGTTTGATACCAACCGCCCTTCCGATTGAGCGCACGGAGTACGAGCAGATTGTTGATGTGTTCGCGGCTTACCTCACGAATGAGAAAGGGCTCGCCGACTCGACGGTGGAAGGCCACAAGCTGCTCTCACGCCGATTTCTGCAGGAGGTCTGTCCGGCTGGCGCAGATGGGTTTGCGGCGCTCACCCCGGAGATCGTCATCGGTTATGTCGAGCGACATGCTCTCGATGGCTCCGCCGACAGCGGCAAGGCGATGTGCGGGGTGGTGCGCGCCTTCCTGCGCTATTTGCATCTGAAGGGCTTCATTTCGGTGGCCTTGGCCGATTGTGTGCCGTCGATCCGTCGCTGGCGGCTTGCTGGCCTACCAACCTTCCTGTCACCACAGAAGGTTCAGGTGGTTCTCGATCGCCTGCGATCGGACCACGGCAATGGGGCTTCGCGACTATGCGGTTTTGATGGCGCTGGCCAAGCTGGGCTTGCGCGCCAGCGAGGTTGCCGCGCTCAGTCTTGATGATATCGATTGGCAGTCGGGCAGTGTCCTCGTCCATGGCAAGGGACGGCGGCAAGCGATGATGCCGCTACGCCACGACGTCGGTGCGGCTATCGTCGCCTACATCCGGCATGGGCGACCGGCTTCACCGTGTCGCCGGTTATTTCTACGAATGCTTGCTCCGCACGTCGGCTTTGCCTCAGGCTGTGCCATCATGATGATCGCGAAGGAGGCCCTCGAGCGGGCGGGTATTCACGGCTATGCGCACCACGGCGCGCACCTCTTCCGCCACAGCCTTGCGACCGACCTGCTGCGGTCGGGGGCCAGCTTTGCCGAGATCGGCCAGTTGCTTCGTCACCGGAGCATCGACAGCACAGGAATCTATGCCAAGCTCGACATCGAGAAGCTGCGCGAACTGAGCCTGCCCTGGCCGGGAGGTATCCAATGAGCCGGCTTCGAACAGCGCTCGAGCGCTATGTGGGCATGCGCCAGGGATTGGGATACAAGTATCATGGCCCCGCTCGACGGTTGTCGGATTTCGTCACCTTCATGGAGGCTCGCGGCGCCGAGACCATCACCA
>NZ_RZSB01001009.1:0-1759 GCF_004023285.1 Mesorhizobium sp. M2A.F.Ca.ET.067.02.1.1 | reverse complement strand
GTTCAAGACGTCGATCAGCTTGATCACGCATTCGCGCACGGCGAGCGCCGTCTGCATCAGCTTGGTGGCGATGCGGCCGGCGAATTCGTCCTGGTAGAACGCCATCGATTGCTTGAGCAGGTAGCGATGCACCTGCCAGCGGATGCGCATGGGATAATTGCCCATCAGCGTCTGCTGGTTGAGCAGCGAATGCAGCCAGACCGTGCCCGGCAGCGCGAACAGCACGACGAAGGCCATGCCGGCGAGCTTCCAGCTCTCGGTCTGCAGGAAGGTTTCGCGGTTCTGCCCCGACAGCCAGTCGACGATGCGGCCCATGAAGCCGAACATCCACACTTCGGCGATGGAGATCGCCGTCACCAGCACCGCATCGAGGAGGATGTAGGGCCAGGCGCCGCGCGTATAATGCACGCAAAACGCGACCAGCGTCTTCGGCGGCTCGACCGGCTCCGCGGCGGGAAATGGATCGAGCCTCTGTTCAAACCAGCGGAACATTCCAGGCACTCACGATGCTATGCGCGCTCACGCAGCGCGGGATTGACGGGCTAGGCTTTGCGGCCGCGCGGCATTGCGCGCCGGCGATACGGAATCATCCGCATCACCGGCCTTGCTGCTCGCAATATAGGGTTTCGCCGGCATTTCGCCGACAGGCTCGTTCGACGATCCTGACGGCGCCGAGCTTCCCGACGAAAAGCCGGAGCCTGCCTGGTTCCTGTCGCCTGGCCGGAACAGACGCACCATCCGGCGCACCAGCGTCGGCCGGCTGTGGTCGGGCACCGCGCGCGAGAAATCGACGTCCGGCAGCATGCCGCGATGCGGCCTGCGCCGCTCCTCGGCATGCACCGCCGACGAATAGGTCTCGGCGATCAGCAGCGCCCAGGTCGCTGCCTTGCGCTCATGCAGGCTTCTTGACCCCGGTATCTTGTAGGGATCGAACATTGGTCCGTCCTCCATATGCAAATGCGTTAAAAAGGGTGATATGGCCTCGATCCCCGGCATTCGACCGAAGGCGCGGATCGAATCGGTCGTAACGGCGCGGCAAGCGTCGGTCTCGACACGTTCAGCTGGGGCGCGGCGCCCCTTTGGCAGTTTGAAAAACATCGCAAGATTCCTTCGAAGGCCGAAAACTGGGTTCGGCGGGAATCGGTGCGATGAAGACTTAAAGTGTCAGAAGAATCGTCGTACCGAAACCGCCATTGGGCATAGGAGAGCCCAGGAGAGGCGCTGGATGTGCATGGTCATCATGTGTTCCCCTCCATTCGGTTCGGGTTGACGATGATGGTCCTATACTCGACTTCGCAGAAAATGGCCACCCGACAGGCCAGAAATCGCCGAAAGCGGGAGATGCCTGTGGCCGATCTGCCACTTATTAGCAGGATGCGAAAATGAACCATCGTCTCCGCATCGCGCTCTACCAGCCGGATATCGCCGGCAACACCGGGACCATCCTGCGCTTCGCCGCCTGCCTCGACATCGCTGTCGATATCATCGAACCTGCCGGCTTCCCGCTCTCCGACCGGGCGCTGAAACGGGCCGGCATGGACTACCTCGAAATGGCGACGCTCACCCGCCACGCCGACTGGCACGCCTTCGAGGAATGGCGAAACGCGCATGCGCGCCGCCTGGTGCTGCTCACCACCAAGGCCACGGCCGCTTATACCGGCTTTGCTTTCGCCGCCGGCGACATCCTTCTGTTCGGCCGCGAATCCGCCGGCGTCACGGAACAAGTCCACCAGGCGGCGGATTCGCGGCCGAACAGAAG
>NZ_RZSB01001008.1:0-1762 GCF_004023285.1 Mesorhizobium sp. M2A.F.Ca.ET.067.02.1.1 | reverse complement strand
GGACGTCAAGGTGACCGACACCCAGGCGAGCGCCGATCAGGCCAACGCAGCGATGAACAGCTTCGCGGCCCAGCATGTCGACGCCATCTTCGTGCTGGCCTTCGCCAGCAGCTCGATCGGCTCCGGCCTGGCGGCGGCGCGCGACGCGCATATCCCTGTCGGCACTTGGGGTGGCGAGATCGTCCCCGGCATCGTGGCGACGACCAGCGGCCGGCAGGTTGGCGACGATTCGGTCAAGTATCTCCTGGAGAAGGCCGGCGATAAGGCCAATGTCCTGGCCATGACCTTCCATCCGGGCAAGCTTTGCATCGACCGCGGCATGGCCTTCGACGAAGGAGTCAAGGGCAAGTCGGGCGTCAAGGTGGATTACAGCGAAGTGGTCGCGCCCGGGCAGGTCCAGTTCGGCAACGCCACGGCCGCGGCCTGGCTGACCGCGCATCCGGCCGGCGGCGACACGCCGCTCGCCATCTGGTCGTGCTGGGACGAGCCGATGCAGGGCGCCGTGGCGGCGCTGCGCCAGGCCGGGCGCACCGATGTGACGACAGTGTCGATCAACGGCAGCGCCCAGGCCCTGCAACTGGTCAAGGAAGGCGACATGACGGCCACCGTCTGGCAGCCCGCCTATCAGGAGGGCAAGGAAGTGTTCCAGGCCATTCTCGACTCCATGAAAGCCGGCGATTCATGGCAGCCGAAGACCATCGAGATCCCCGGCGTGGTGGTGACCAAGGACAATGTCGACAAGTTCATGGCCGAACACCCCAATGGCATGTAAGACATACAGGCTGAGCCGCTCCGCGAAACGGAGCGGCTAGGTGTCGGCGCCCGTCTCGGCCGCCGGCGCATGGATGCGCATCCGCGGCCTGACCAAATCCTTTGCGGGCGAACTCGCGCTCGACCGCGCCGATCTCGATATCGAGCGCGGCCGGGTGCACGGCCTTGTCGGCGCTAACGGCGCCGGCAAGTCGACGCTGATCCGCTGTCTCGCCGGCGTCACCAGTCCGGACCAGGGCAGCGTGACCATCGCGGGCAATGAGCTTCAGCTGGGCTCGCCGAAGGCGTCCGAGCGCGCGGGCCTCGCCTTCATCCATCAGGAACTCAATCTGATCCCGCATTTCAGCGCCCTGCAGAACATGCTGCTCGGTGCGCCGAAGGTGACGCGGTTCGGCATGATCGACTGGAAGCGCTCGGGCGTCGCCGCGCGCGCCGCGGCCGAGCGCGTCGGCATCCGGTTTCCGCTCGACACGAAAGTCTCGGAGCTGTCGGTCGCCCAGCGCTGGCTGGTCATGATCGGCAAGGCGCTTACCCGCGACGCCAGCATGATCGCGATGGACGAGCCGACAGCCTCGCTCTCCGAGCCGGAAAGCGAGCAGCTCTTCGCCATCATCCGCGATCTCGCCGCCCAGGGCGTCGCCATCCTCTACGTGTCGCATCGGCTGGAAGAAGTGCTGCAGCTTTGCGACAGGATCACCGTGCTCCGCGACGGCCGCATCGTCAGCCAGGCCGAGCGCGGCGCGCTGGATAAGAAGGGATTGGTTCGCGCCATCATCGGCCATGCCATCCGCACGCCGGATGAGCGCGACCGCCTTGCCCCCGACCGCAGCCGGCAGCCGGTCTTTTCCGCACGCTCCATTGCCTGGAAGCAGGCGGTGAAGGATGTGAGCCTCGATCTCTACAAGGGGGAGGTTCTGGCGCTCGGCGGGCTCGTCGGGGCCGGCCGCACCGAATTCGCTCATCTCGTTGCCGGGCTCGCTCGCCCCGAGGC
>NZ_RZSB01001007.1:0-1767 GCF_004023285.1 Mesorhizobium sp. M2A.F.Ca.ET.067.02.1.1 | reverse complement strand
CTTTCCCAACCTTCTGGTCAACGGCTCGGGCGGCATCGCCGTCGGCATGGCCACCAACATTCCGCCGCACAATCTGAGCGAAGTCTGCAACGGCGCCATCGCCCTCATCGACAACCCGGCCATCGACCTGCCGGCGCTGATGGAGATCGTGCCCGGCCCGGACTTCCCGACTGGTGGCATCGTGCTTGGCCGTTCCGGCATCTACAGCGCCTATTCCACCGGGCGCGGTTCGATCGTCATGCGCGGCCGCGTCAATATCGAATCCCGCGGCAACGACCGCGAATCCATCGTCGTCACCGAGATTCCCTATCAGGTGAACAAGGCGGCGATGATCGAGAAGATGGCGGAACTGGTGCGCGAAAAGCGCATCGACGGCATTTCCGACATTCGCGACGAAAGCGACCGCCAGGGCTACCGGGTCGTCATCGAGCTGAAGCGCGAGGCCGTCGCCGACGTCATCCTCAACCAGCTTTACCGCTTCACGCCGCTGCAGACCTCGTTCGGCGCCAACATGGTGGCGCTCAACGGCGGCAAGCCGGAGATGATGACGCTGATCGACATGCTGAAAGCCTTCGTCGCTTTCCGCGAGGAGGTGATCAGCCGCCGCACCAAATACCTGCTGCGCAAGGCGCGCGAGCGCGCGCATGTCCTTGTCGGCCTTGCGATTGCGGTCGCCAATATCGACGAGGTGATCAAGCTCATCCGCACCGCGCCCGATCCGCAGACGGCGCGCGAGCAGTTGATGGAGCGGCGCTGGCCGTCGCACGACGTCGCGCCGCTGATCAAGCTGATCGACGACCCGCGTCACCGCATCAACGAGGACGGCACATATAATCTCTCCGAGGAACAGGCGCGCGCCATCCTCGACCTGCGCCTGCAGCGCCTGACCGCGCTCGGCCGCGACGAGATCGCCGACGAGTTGAACAAGATCGGCGCCGAGATCATTGATTTCCTTGACATTCTGTCGTCGCGCGCGCGTATCCAGCAGATCGTCAAGGACGAGCTGATCGCGGTCCGCGATGAGTTCGGCACGCCGCGCCGCACCGAGCTCTCCGACGGCGGGGCGGACATGGAAGACGAGGACCTGATCCAGCGCGAGGACATGGTGGTCACCGTCAGCCATTCCGGCTACATCAAACGCGTGCCGCTGTCGCTCTACCGGGCGCAGCGCCGGGGCGGCAAAGGCCGCTCCGGCATGTCGACCAAGGAAGAGGATTTCGTCACTCGGCTGTTCGTCGCTAACACACACACGCCGGTGCTGTTCTTCTCCTCGCGCGGCATCGTCTACAAGGAAAAGGTCTGGCGGCTGCCGATCGGCAACCCGCAATCGCGCGGCAAGGCGCTGATCAACATGCTGCCGCTCGAGCAGGGCGAGCGCATCACCACGATCATGCCTCTGCCGGAGGACGAGACCAGTTGGGGGGATCTCGACGTGATGTTCGCCACCACGCGCGGCACCGTGCGCCGCAACAAGCTCAGCGACTTCGTCCAGGTCAACCGCAACGGCAAGATCGCCATGAAGCTGGAGGAAGAGGGCGACGAGATTCTCGGCGTCGAGACCTGCACCGACAATGACGACGTGCTTTTGACGGCCAATTCCGGCCAGTGCATCCGTTTCCCGGTCTCCGACGTGCGCGTCTTCCAGAGCCGCAATTCCGTCGGCGTGCGCGGCATAAGCATGGCCGAGACCGACCGCATCATCTCGATGTCGATCATCGAGCACGTCGATGCGTCACCCGCCGAGCGCGCGGCCTATCTGAAGCGCGC
>NZ_RZSB01001006.1:0-1767 GCF_004023285.1 Mesorhizobium sp. M2A.F.Ca.ET.067.02.1.1 | reverse complement strand
AGATGGGTGATCTGGATCATCACTTTGCAGTCATGCTCATGGCAGGCATCCGCCAGTTCGGCGAGCCAGGGCACGATGCGGTCGTCATAGACATGCAGATTGCCGAAAGCGGCCGGGCTGTCGCGCGAGACGATCGCCGAGCCCGCCGTCATGGTGAGCGCCATGCCGCCCTTGGCCTTTTCGGCATGGTAGAGCCGGTAGCGCTCCTTCGGCATGCCGTCCTCGGAATAGGCCGGCTCATGGCTGGTCGACATCACCCGGTTCTTCAGCGTCAGGTGCTTGAGCTGGTAGGGTCGGAGAAGCGGGTCGTTGCTGGTCATCGTCTTCCTGCCGTTTCAATTTGCACGGGAGCGTCGCGCCGCTCCCGCTTCCATTTCTCGCATCGGATTCGTCCGAAAACCGCTGCGCACTTTTCGGTCCGATGCTATTGAGCGGCCCAAACCCGCCGCGTCCGAAAGGTTGCGGCGCAATTTCCGCCTGTTTTGCCTGCCGCCCGGACCTTGGACGGCAGCGAGGAGCCGCCCATGACAGACGCCAAGAACCTCACCCAGCTCGGCAAGCACGTCGAGACGCCACAGAGCCCCGAACAGGCGGTCCTGGAGACCGTGCCGTTCCAGCACGGCGATGGCCCGCCGGCGATCGTGCGCTTCACCTGCCCCGAATTCACCTCGCTCTGCCCGGTCACCGGCCAGCCGGATTTCGCCCACATCGTCATCGACTACGCACCCGACCGGACGCTGGTGGAATCGAAGTCGCTGAAGCTGTTCATGACCTCGTTCCGCAACCACGGCGCCTTCCATGAGGAATGTACCGTGATGATCGGCCGCCGGATCGTGGAGGCGACCAAGCCGCTCTGGCTGCGCGTCGGTGGCTACTGGTTTCCGCGCGGCGGCATCCCGATCGATGTCTTCTGGCAGACCGGCGCACCGCCCAAGGACGCGTGGCTGCCCGATACGGGCGTGGCGCCCTATCGCGGGAGAGGTTGAAATTTGTTGCGAAAGGCTGGCGGGACAGCGCCCCTCTCTGTCCTGCCGGACATCTCCCCCACAAGGGGGGAGATTGGCAGCTTCGGCGGCCCGCTTATCCTGAAACGTCGGAGATTGGCGAAAGCCGGCGTGACCTCTGATCTCCCCCCAAGTGGGAGAGATGGCCGGCAGGCCAGAGGGGGGCGCGAAGGATCGCCGACACTGATCTTTGGTCATTTTCATTCGCACTGGTACTGGCTCAGCGCCCATTCGCCGGTGACCGACAGGAGATCGGAGACCTTCCAGGCGCCACCGACCTTCTTCAGCTTCCATTCCAGGCGGTGCTGGTGGCCCTCGACGACGAAGGCAACGACCACCTTGGCCTCGTCGCCATTGACGGCTTCGATGGTGCGCAGGCTCCGGTCTATGGCCAGCTTGTCATAGTCGGCATTGTCGAGCGCCATGTTGGGGTCGAGGCATTCGCCCTGGCCCGAGGCGCGCAGCGCGTCCGCCTTGTCGAGTACGGTTTTCGCCGGGTCGGTGAAGTTCTTACGCTGCGCAGGATCGAGCTCCAGCCCGAGATGCTCGTAGAAGGGCTTCACCACCGCGGTCGGCGATCCGGGCAGGACCGGCGCGACAGGCGCCGGTTCGGCCGGCTTGCTGTCCGGCGCAGCGGCTGCAGGCGGCGACGTGTCGACCGCAGGCGGCGAGGTGTTGTCGCCGGATGAGGCTTTCGGCGGCGGCGCGCCGAACAGCCCCTGCGCAGAGGCGCCGCCGCTCAGCCCCGCGGCCAGCATCGACA
>NZ_RZSB01001005.1:0-1774 GCF_004023285.1 Mesorhizobium sp. M2A.F.Ca.ET.067.02.1.1 | reverse complement strand
GATAGTATGTATTAATACTTTTACTGCTGCCAGCATCTGTAAAACCGGCGAGTGTAAGGTCGCCCGATTCAAGTACCCCTGAGTAATTTGCTACGCCAGCTGAAGTGATCGGCGGCAAGGGCGAGGTCGCATAGTGCGGGAGTCCCCAAGACCCACCCAGATTCGCCGCGCCAACCAGCGACCTGGATGCACAAACCTCGGCGCCTACGGCTTCTTCCAATGCCTCGAGGAACCTTTCGCCGACATTCCCCAATGCCGCCGAGCAACTCCATAGCCGCAGTTGGCCATCCGCGGCGAGCGCTTTGCCGATGGCGGCGAAATCCTGGTCGCTTTCCTTCAACGTGGCGGCGGACCACTCCCCTGCGGCGAATTGGACCCGTCCCGGCGCGCCGTGAGCGATGATGTGGACTGCGTCGAGCCCTTTGTGGCCATCGAGGGCGGCGGCGATCTGCTGCGCCGGCGGTCGGCCGCTGTTGAGCACGACAGCCCGGACTTCAGGCCTCAAATTGCCGAGAACGGTCTGCAGGTCGGAGATTGAAGGATCCACAAAAAGAATTTCAGAGGCACGGGCCATAACTGGCTCCTGTTGGCTTTGAATTCAATTCAAGGGGAAACCGCCCACCGGTTTGGCAGGCGAGAGGGAACAATGAGATTGGACGCGATCACCTCGCTGACGGCCCGACGGCACCGCCGGGCCGCGGAACGACAGGTGTTTCCACGCGCAGGAAGCTGGCGACCTGGAAATTGCCGCCGTCGTCAAACGTGCCGATCGCCAACGAGCCGGCGGTGCTCGGAACCTTGACGTTAAGGGAGACAGCGAGGCTTCGCTTGACCGTCTTGGGGAGGTTGACCTGACCGACGATGGCGCTCTTGGTCGTGTCGAGCACGAAATATGTCACGTTCCCGGTATCGTCGCCGATGGGCAAGACACCCCGAACAGCGACATCCATGACGGCAAAGCCTGCTGTATAGCTCATCACGTCCTCCTCGATCCGTTGCGGCTCGCGCCGCCGTTCTTTCGTTTCGTAGCTTTGGGTTTCAGTCAGTAGCCGAGCACCCGCGGCGAGTCCCTGCTGACCACGGTGGCGGGAACAAAAGGTCGTCCAAGTTCATGAAAGCGCTCCCGTGCCGGGATGCCCTGAGGGCAAGCGGAGCGACCGACGCGGGCAGCTTGGTTCGAATGAGCCTGGGGCATGTCGAAGCGGGAACTCGCGTCGACGCGACGCCGCTTGGCGGGCGATACTAACCGGACCACTGTCAACTCCATCACGCGTGCCGCGATTTCTCGACGACGAAATGCAAGGAGCCGACCACTCGCAACGGAATATCACTCGGGAGATCGAGGCCTGGACCACAGATTTCAGGCCAATCGGCGGAACGTTCGCTCGCCACCACAAGCACCGCGCCCTCACGGGTGAAGTGGCTTTGCTCCCGGATCCTTTCCTAGCTTTGCGGACACGCGCGGACAGGCGGTCCTCCCGCCCAATCCGAGGCTACTCTCAGTTGCATTAGATATTAGTAAATGCGAAATTTATAAAATTGTAAATGGCTTGGTTTACACTTTATGAACGGAAGTTCGCTTGGTAGAGTCTCGCCTGGCGTCTTCGAAATGACAGCTCGGGGACCCGAACCCTTTGAAAATCCGAGGCTTAAATCCGGCCATTTCGCTCGCTAAAAATTGAGCACCATCATACAAATGGTTGAGGCTTCACGGGCGCGGGATGGGGCATGAGGGTTGGATGAGTCCTCATCTGAAAGGAGTGCTGTCCTGGAT
>NZ_RZSB01001004.1:0-1775 GCF_004023285.1 Mesorhizobium sp. M2A.F.Ca.ET.067.02.1.1 | reverse complement strand
ATGAAACTGGTTCGCCGCAGCGCCGCGCCAAGCCGACCGCTTGGCGCTGCGGCGACCGCATCATAGGGAGAGAAAACTGTTACCTATGTATCCGGTTCAAAGTGTTACCCATCTATCCGCTGGACACTGTAATCACGCCCGCCCGATCATCACATGCGTTGCATCGGCGGTCGCAACCTGCCCAGTGCAGCGGTATCCCAGCTTCAGCATGTCGAGCCCGGCGAACAGATGCTCGCCCGAGCCGAGCAGGAGCGGCGAGACTGCCAGATGCATCTCGTCGATGAGCTTCTCCTGCAGATACTGCCGGACGGTCGAGACGCCGCCGCCGACGCGCACATCCTTGCCGCCGGCGGCCGCCTTCGCCTGTTCGAGCGCTGAGTGGATGCCGTCGGTGACGAAATAGAACGTCGTCCCGCCTTCCATCTCGATCGGCGCGCGCTTGTGATGCGTCAAAACAAAGGTCGGCACGTGGTAGGGCGGGTTGGGACCCCACCAGCCTTTCCAGTTGTCGTCCGGCCATGGACCACGGCTCGGGGCGAACATGTTGCGGCCGAGGATCCAGGCGCCGACATTCTCGAAGCTGCGCACCGCAAAATCGTCATCCGTATCGGTCGTTCCGCCTTCCTTGCCGATCATCTGGTAGAACGAGCGGGTCTTGATCATCCACTTGTGTAGACCTTCGCCGCCTACGCCGAGCGGGTTGTCGAGGCTCTGATCGGGACCGGCGCCGTAACCGTCGAGCGACAAGGTGAAAGCGTTAACACGCAGCCTGGACATCATTGCCTCCTGATCCAGTTGTAATTTGCAATCGGTTAACTGATAGCTTGACTGATTGCGAATTGCAAGCAGATGGGTAGCAGTATCGCGCTCGGCGGCACGATCCAGGTTATGGATTTGACGAGGAACTGGGCGCCCACGGCGCCGGTTTGTTCGTCCGCGCGTCCCGCTATTCCATCGCCAGGATGAGGTTGCGCACCACGGGATAGATTTCGCGTTCCCAACGTTTGCCGTTGAAGACGCCGTAATGGCCGACATTGGCCTGCAGGTGATGCCGCTTCAAATGTGGGCGCAGCGAGCGGCACAGATCATGCGCCGCCGAGGTCTGGCCCAGCGCGCATATGTCGTCGCGTCCGCCCTCGACGGTGAGCAGCGCCGTGTTGCGGATCGCGCCGGGATCGACCTTGCTGCCGCGGAAGGTGAACGCGCCCGTGGCAAGCTCCGCCTTCTGGAACACCCGGTCGATGGTCTCGAGATAGAATTCCTCGGTGAGGTCGAGCACCGCGAAATACTCGTCGTAGAAAGTCTTGATCTTCTCGGCTTCGGCGGTCTCGCCGGCCGCCAGATGCTCATGGAGCTTGCGATGCGCCGTGACGTGGCGGTCGCTGTTCATGGCCATGAAGGCGGTTAGCTGCAGGAAGCCCGGATACACCCGCCGCCCGCCGCCCGGGTGGCGGAAGGGCACATGCGAGATGACGTAGTTCTGGAACCAGGCCAGCGACTTGCTGACGGCGAATTCGTTGACCTCGGTCGGGCTTTCGCGCGGGTCGATCGGCCCCGCCATCAGCGTCATCGAGCGCGGCGTCGCCGGATGCCTGTCCTCGGACATGATGGCGACGGCGGCGAGCGCCTGGACGCAGGGCTGGCAGACCGCCAGGATATGCGCCCCCGGGCCGATCGCCTCCAGGAAACGGATGAGGTAGTCGACATAGTCGTCCACGCCGAAGTTGCCGGCCGAAAGCGGCACGTCGCGGGCATTGGCCCAGTCGGTGACATAG
>NZ_RZSB01001003.1:0-1789 GCF_004023285.1 Mesorhizobium sp. M2A.F.Ca.ET.067.02.1.1 | reverse complement strand
CGCTTGTGAAAGATCTCACCACGGCGCAGCAGAAGGTCGTGCAGATCACCCGCGCCTTAGCGCAAAAAGCCTCGGTGCTGGTGCTCGATGAGCCGACGGCGGCGCTCGTCAAGCGCGAGGTCGACAGCCTGTTCGACGTGCTGCGCCGGCTGCGCGACGACGGCATTGCCGTGGTCTTCATCTCCCACTACATGCAGGAGATCGAAAAGCTCTGCGACCGCGTCACCGTGATGCGCAACGGCACCGATGTCGGCACGGTCGACCCGCGTCAGACGCCGATCGACGAGATCATTGCGATGATGATCGCCCGCGATGTCGGCGAGATGTTCCCGAAGCGCTCGGTCACTTTAGGCGCGCCGGTGCTGGAGGTTTCCAAGCTTCGTCTCGGCGGCAGCTTCGAGAACATCGGCTTCAATGTCCGCGCCGGCGAGATCGTCGGCTTCACTGGCTTGCTCGGCTCCGGCGCCAAGGAGATCGTGCAGTGCCTGTTCGGCCTCAAGACCGCCGAGGGCGGCCAGATCAAGGTTGAGGGCAGGGAGGTCGCGCTGTCGACGCCCGTCAAAGCGGTGCGCGACGGCATCGCCATGCTGCCGGAAGACCGCCGCGCCCATGGCGTGGCGCTCGGCCTTTCGGTGCGCGAGAACATTTCCCTGGCCAGCCTGCGCCGCTATTCCAAGAGCGGGTTGGTCAGCCGCGGCAGCGAGAACCAAGCGGTGGACGGCCTGATCAAGGAACTGTCGATCAAGACACCGCATCGCGACGCGCTGGTGCGCGAGCTCTCCGGCGGCAACCAGCAGAAGGTGGCGATCGCCAAATGGCTGAGCTGCCAGTCGCGCGTCTATGTGCTGGACGAGCCGACGGTGGCCGTCGATGTCGGCGCCAAGGTCGAGATCTACAATCTTCTCAATCGGCTGGCGGGCGAGGGCGCGGCGATCCTGCTTCTGTCCTCCGACCTGCTCGAGCTGGTCGGCGTCTGCGACCGCGTGCTGGTCGTCTATCGCGGCCGGCTTGCCGGCAGCTTCTCCGGTTCCGCGATGAACAGCGATGCGCTGCTGGCGGCTTCGTCGGGCGCACGTTCGAACATCGATGGAGTGGCTGCATGAGCGCGACTGTCCTCCACACAGACGTCGGTGTTTCCGACGAAAAGCAGGCCGCCGCCAAGAGCGCCGGCCGCCGCTTCGGCGCGCTCATCGTGCGGCTCGGCGCCATCGCCGCCTTCGCCGCGATCATGGCTTATTTCGTCATCTTCGCGCCGGGCTTCACCTCGACCTTCAACCTGATCAACGTCGTCGAGCAGTCGGCGATACTGGGCGTGCTCGCCTATGGCATGACCGCTGTCATCATCGGCGGCGGCTCCGACGTCACCGAAGGCGGCATCGATCTCTCCATCGCCGCCAATATGGGGCTCTGCGCCGCCGTCTATGCGACGCTGCTGTCGATGGGCTACGGAGACTTCCTCTCGGTGCTCGCGGCGATTGCCGTCGGCATGGCGGTCGGCGCGCTGAACGCCCTTGCCGTGGTCGGGCTCGGCATCCTGCCGCTGCTCGCAACACTTGCCGTGCTCAATGTCGCGGCCGGCATGGAACTCACCATCACCCAGAACACGGTCGTCGGCGCATCCTCCCCGCTGCTCGGCGTGCTGGTGTCGGGCAGCTTCCTCGGCATCTCCGCGCTTGCCTGGGCGCTGATCGTCTTCTCCGCCATCATGATCGTGGTCGTTCACGGCACGTCGTTCGGGCTCAGGCTCTACGCCGTCGGCGGACACCCGGAAGCGGCGCGCGCGGCGGGC
>NZ_RZSB01001002.1:0-1790 GCF_004023285.1 Mesorhizobium sp. M2A.F.Ca.ET.067.02.1.1 | reverse complement strand
GCGCTCATCGCGCGGGGACGCATTCGTCTGCTGCGCCGGTTGACGGATGGCGCGATCTCCGGCTGCATCAACATCGCGATAGACGACGATGGCGCGTGGCATACGTCGATGCTCGCCGTGGCTCCGGACGAGCAGACCGCTGGCATCGGAAAGTTGATCAAGCAGGAGGTCGAGCGACAGGCCGCGGCGGCTGGGGCGCCACGGATGCGAATGGAGGTGATCCGGCAGCGTGAGGCATTGATCGCTTGGCATCGCCGGCGTGGATACGAGCTGACGGGCGAAACTCTAGCATTCCCCTACGACGACCCTTCGGTCGGTCGTCCGCTGCGCCCCGACCTGGAACTTGTTGTTATGGAAAAGCAGTTGAACTCCACCGTTGGCTGAGTGTCAGCCACATTCATGCGCTTGCCGGCTTGTCGCAAACATCAGATCAAATCTCTATTCCCGAAGCTCGGGCGGTCGCAGAGCACCTACAATCCTTCCCGTTCGCACGATTTCCTTCACGGGCGATCGTGCAAGCTGAGCTCTATCGGCGGCTGTGGCTTCAGGTTGTGGAAACTTGCACGCTCAAGCGTGGCGGCTTGACAGCGAGCTTCTTTTGTTCTCTTTATGTTCTATTAATTCCCCTTACAAAAGACGCAGCTAATGCTGCAATGCCACACAAATGGCCACGGGAGCGCGCGATGGCCGCCACGAATAACGCCGCGGCCGCCACCATTCTGCATGCCGATCTCGACGCCTTCTACGCCTCCGTCGAGCAGCTGCTCGATCCCTCGCTGCGCGGCAAGCCGATCGCCGTCGGCGGCGGCGTGGTCCTGGCGGCTTCCTATGAGGCCAAGGTGTTTGGCGTGCGCGGCGGCATGCCCGGCCGCAAGGCGCGCGAGCTCTGCCCGCAGCTCATCTTCGTCGGCGGTCATTTTTCCGAGTACCAGCGCCTCGGCGACGCCGCGATCAAGGTGCTCGACGATTTCACGCCGGTGGTCGAGCGCATCTCGATCGACGAGGCCTTCGCCGACGTCGCCGGCTGCACGCATCTGTTCGGGCCGCCGCAGGAGATCGCGCGGAAAATCCGGGAGCGCGTGAAGGCCGAGCTCGGCCTGCCGATCTCGATCGGCGTGGCGCAGACAAAGCACCTCGCCAAGATCGCCTCGCAGGTGGCCAAGCCCGACGGGCTGGTGGTGGTCGAGCCCGGCACCGAGCTCGCCTTCCTGCATGACCTGCCCGTCACGCTGATGTGGGGTGTCGGCGCGGCGACCAAGGCGAGGCTGGGCGAGATCGGCGTCGAGACCATCGGGCAATTGCCGCGCACCCATAGCGGCGCGTTGGAGCGGCTGATCGGCCACGCCGCCGGCCAGAAGCTCGCCGCGCTCGCCTGGAACCGCGACCCGCGCAAGCTCGAGACGCATCGCCGCGCGCATTCGGCCGGCGCGCAATCGGCGCTTGGCAGGAAGCCGGCGGTGCCGCGCGTCTTCGTGCCGACGCTTCTGCATCTGGCCGACCGCGTGGCGAGCCGCCTGCGCGCCAAGGACCGGCCCGGGCGCACGGTGACGGTGCGGGTGCGCTTCGCCGATCTGCGCGCCGTCACCCGCTCGGTGACGCTGGAGCAGCCGATCCAGGCGACAGTGATGCTGGCCGAGATCGCCGAGGAGCTGGTGCGCGGCGTGCTGGCCGCCAATCCCGGCGAGCGCGACATATCGCTGCTCGCCATCTCCGTCTCGCATCTGGAGGAGCATGCCGAGCTGCAGCTCGAACTGCCGCTTGGCCTGATCGATGAGAAGAGGAAGCCCGGC
>NZ_RZSB01001001.1:0-1790 GCF_004023285.1 Mesorhizobium sp. M2A.F.Ca.ET.067.02.1.1 | reverse complement strand
CGTTCGGATAGAGGGCTCTGTGATCCTCGTCGAGCGCGCGCCGTGTGTCATTGTCCAGGCGGCGAACGCCGGTCGAGGCTTCCAGATCGACGCTGGGAAGATAAAGGCCTTTCGCCTGGCGCAGCTCGAATTCGATCGCTTCGCGGTTTTCGATCGCCTGGCCAATCTCCGGATTGGATTCCACTGCCACCGCAACGGCTTCTTTGAGTGTGAGTGCGCTGGCGCTACCGCAAGCCAGCATCGACACCGTGACGGCAAGCGCAAGGCGCCAGCCGACGGTCACTTTACCCGTCCTGGTCATATCTACCCCGTGACTATCCCCGCGCCATTGTTTTTTATTGGCGCTTATTTGCCCAAGCCTGCCACCGGAGCTTTCGACCAGTATCTAACAGATTTTTCGCGGTTGTGAGCATATAATGGATTAGACACCCCTCAAAATTGCAATTCCAGTCATTAGGGCCGGAGCCTGTAGCAAAAATGGCACAGAAACCGAGTGCGCCCGTCCGAGCTTTTCCAGCTCAAAGCGCGCTGCAATGGTTAACGGTCTGAAAGAAACGGCGAATCGTGCGGCCGCCATGCACAAGCTCCCGCGAAATCTGCCGCGGCCTTGCAAAGCATTCGCAAGAAATCGCCATCTCGGGCTGGTTTGATTTGGCAAACGCGGATCGTTCCCTGTATTGCGGGCCGGAGCAAAAAGCCGTGAGTTTTCTTGCATGACCAATATCGCCTTGACCGGGCTTGCCCGCGATCTCGCCCGCCGCGCCGCCGAGGGCAGGCCGGTGCGCGTCGGTGTCATCGGCTCCGGCGAGATGGGGACCGATCTGGTTACCCAAGGTATGCTGATGCCGGGCATATCGATCGCCGCCATCTCCACGCGGCGCCCGCATACCGCCCGCGAGGCGGTCCGCATCGCCTATGGCGACGAGGCGATGGCGGTAGAGGCCGCCACCGCTTCCAAGGTCACCCGGGCGATCGAAGACGGCCGGATCGCCATCACCTCGAACGAGATGCTGGTCACCAACCCGCTGATCGACGTGATCATCGACGCCACCGGCAAGCCGGGCGTCGCCGCCGATTTCGATCTGATGGCCATGGAACATGGCAAGCATCTGGTGATGATGAATGTCGAGGCCGACGTGACCATCGGCTGTTACCTGAAGCAGCAGGCCGACCGGCTGGGAGTGGTCTACTCCGTCGGCGCCGGCGACGAGCCGTCAAGCTGCATGGAACTGATCGAATTCGCCTCGGCGCTTGGGTTAAGCATCGTCGCGGCGGGCAAGGGCAAGAACAATCCGCTCAACCATGACGCCGTTCCGGACGACTACCGGGAAGAGGCCGCGCGCCGGAACATGAACCCGCGCATGCTGGTCGAATTCGTCGACGGCTCGAAGACCATGGTCGAGATGTGCGCCATCGCCAATGCCACCGGACTGGTCCCGGATATCCCGGGCATGCATGGCCCCAGGGCCAATCGCGATCAACTGGCCAAGGTGCTGATCCCGAAAGCCGATGGCGGCCTCCTCTCCCGGAAAGGCGTCGTCGACTACACGATCGGCAAGGGCGTGGCGCCCGGCGTCTTCGTCATCGTCGAGGGATCCATCCCCGCGTCGTCGAGCGCATGGACGATCTCCATGTCGGCAAGGGCCCTTATTATGGCCTGTTCCGGCCCTATCACCTGACTTCTCTGGAGGTTCCGCTGACCGCCGCCCGCATCATGCTCTATGGCAAGCCCGACATGGTGCCGCTGCCGAGGCCGGTGGCGGAGGTCTGCGCGGTGGCCAAGCGCGACC
>NZ_RZSB01001000.1:0-1791 GCF_004023285.1 Mesorhizobium sp. M2A.F.Ca.ET.067.02.1.1 | reverse complement strand
GCGTCGAAAGCGCGGTCCTCGGCAAGCCGGGCTTCACGGATGTCGCCGCATGAACTCAGCAGCCGAAATCCTGGTGCCGGGCAAGGCCGGCGAAGGCGAGGCGCTGGTGCTGACGGCGCCGATCAGCTTCTGGGGCGGCGTCGACCCGAAGACAGGCCGCATCGCCGATGTCCGCCACCCGCAGCACGGCGAAGTCATTGCCGGCCGCGTGCTGTTCCTGCCGGGCACGATCGGCTCGTCATCGGCTTCGGCAGTGCTGATGGAACTGGTCCACAACGGCCGCGCGCCGGTGGCCCTGGTGCTGCACGAGCCGGACGCCATCCTGCTGCTCGGCCTGATAGTCGCCCGGGAAATGGGCTGGCAGACGCCGATCGCGGTGCGGCTCGACCGCGGCGCGTTCGATGCCTACCGCGGAGGCGCGGTAGCCGTCGGCGCGGACGGTGCGATTACCGCGGCCGTTTAAGCCTTCAGGTCCTCAACGGCAGGACACGATCCGGCGGGCGATGGCCGTCGAAGAAGGCGCGGATGTTGATGATCACCTTCTCGCCCATGTCGATGCGACCCTCGAGCGTGGCCGATCCCATATGCGGCAGAAGCACCACCTTGCCCTTGGCGGCAAGCTTCAGGAGCTTGGTGTTCAGTGCCGGCTCGTGCTCATAGACGTCGAGGCCGGCGCCGGCGATCTTGCCGTCATGGATCAGCTTGATCAGCGCTTCCTCGTCGATGATGTCGCCGCGCGCCGTGTTGACCAGGTAAGCCGAAGGCTGCATCAGCGCCAGCCGGCGGCCGGACAAAAGGTGGAACGTCGCCGGCGTTGAGGGACAATTGACCGAGATGATGTCCATGCGGGCCAGCATCTGGTCGAGGCTTTCCCAATAGGTTGCCTCCAGCTCCTCCTCGACCGCCGGCAGCACGCGGTGCCGGTTGTGATAGTGGATCGACAGGCCGAAGGCCTTGGCCCGCCTGGCGACGGCCGTGCCGATGCGGCCCATGCCGACGATGCCAAGACGTTTGCCCCAGATGCGCCGGCCGAGCATCCAGGTCGGCGACCAGCCGGCCCATTTCTTCTCGCCTGTCAGCACATTGGCGCCTTCGGCGAGCCTGCGCGGCACGGCGAGCATCAGCGCCATGGTCATGTCGGCGGTGTCTTCGGTGAGCACATTCGGCGTGTTGGTGACGGTGATGCCTTTCTTGGCGGCCGCCGAGACGTCGATCTTGTCGACGCCGTTGCCGAAATTGGCGATCAGCTTCAGGTTTTCGCCAGCCTGGGCGATCAGCGCCGCGTCGATGTGGTCGGTGATGGTGGGAACCAGCACGTCGGCTTCCTTGATCGCCGCGACCAGCTCCGGCTGGGTCATCGGCCGGTCCTCGACATTCAGCCTTGCGTCGAACAGCTCGCGCATGCGGGTCTCGACAGGGTCGGGCAGCTTGCGCGTGATGACGACGAGGGGCCGTTTTTTGCCTGCCATTTTATCCCCGAAGCTTGCTAGATCAGGTTGACGTCTCGTTGAATCGTCATCCTGATCCTGCTCTTTTTTGGAGCATGACCGTTTCCGAAAGCCGATTCCCACTTCTCGGGATCATGCTCTCGAAACCGATCTCGTTGAGACCTCTTTAACCAAGACCGGCGAAACTTGTAGCCAGTCGCGGCATCAGCCCACTCCTGTAACAAGCGGTGCCGCCGAAGACAAAGAAAAAGGGGCGCTCATCCGACGGACCGGCGCCGAAAGGAACGAAAGTGTCTGGTTTCTCGTCGCTTCGCCTGGCCTTCAGCGCAGCCATCCTTGGCGC